>JACQHM010000212.1 GCA_016199025.1 Candidatus Methylomirabilota bacterium
CCCTTCTCGTGCCCAAACAGCTCTGACTCCAGCAGAGGCTCAGGCAGGGAGGCGCAGTCCACGGGGATGAAAGCCTTCTCCGCCCTCCGGCTGTTGGCATGGATGCTCCGGGCCACCAGTTCCTTCCCCGTCCCGCTTTCCCCAAGGATCAAGACGTTGGCGTCGCTTTTCGCCACCTTTTTGATCAGCTCGAAGACCTGGAGCATGGGGAGGGACTTCCCTACGATATTCTCGAAGCTATACGTGGAGGCGAGCTGTTCCTTCAGCCTCCGGTTCTCCTCCAGGAGGTGTCGCTGCTGGAGGGCCCGCTCGACGCTTACCTGGAGCTGATCGGCGGAGAAGGGCTTGGGGAGGTAATCAAAGGCCCCCTCTTTTATGGCCTCGACGGCGGTCTCGATGGTGGCGTAGGCGGTAAAGAGGATGACGGGGGTCTCCGGATCGACCCGCTTCGTCGCTTTCAACACCTCGATCCCATCCAGCTCGGGCATCCGAAGATCGGTCAAGACCAGGTCGGGCCGCTCCCGCTCGATGGTCTCCACGGCCCTCACCGGATCCTTCTCCGTCATGGGTTCATGCCCGAGCCGCCGGAGGATGCGGGAACAGTTCTCCAGCATGTCTTCTTCATCGTCAATGACCAGGATCCTTCCCCCGTCAGCCATCCCTTTTCCCTCCCGACACTCTAGCTTTGGCCGGCAGGGTGACGAGGAAGGTGCTCCCCTTGCCGACCTCACTTTCGACCTCGATCGCGCCGCCATGCCCCTGAATGATCCCGTAGCTGATGGAGAGGCCGAGGCCGGTTCCCCTCTCCTTGGTGGTGAAGAAAGGATCGAAGAGCCTCGGGCGGGCCTCCTCGGGGATCCCCACCCCGGTATCGGCCACCAAAAGTTGCACATGGCCGTCCCGGGCCTTCCGCGTCTCCACGAGGAGCTTTCCGCCCTGAGGCATGGCCTCCCGGGCGTTGATCAAAAGATTCAAGAGGACCTGCTCCAGGTGGTTCGGGCTCCCCAGAACCTTGGCGAGGCCTGGCATAAGCCGCTTCTCCAGTGTGATCCCCTCCTTCGACAGTTGCTTCTCGGCCAGCAGGAGGACCTCCTCCACCAGTTGGTTCAAATCCAGAGATTTGAACTCCCAGGCCGTCTGCTTGGCGAAGGAGAGGAGGCCGTGGGCAATCCGGGCCACCCGGGCGGCATGCTTGCCAATCACCTTCAGATCCTCCTGGACCTCCTTCAAGAGTTCCCGCTCCTTAGCCTCCAGGAGCATCACCTCTACCCGGGAGCTGATAATCCCAATAGGGTTATTGATCTCGTGGGCCAGTCCAGCCGAGAGGGTGCCCAGGGCGGCCAGCTTTTCCGACTGGACCAGATGCTGTTGGGCCTGCTCCAGCTCCTGATAGGCCTGCTCTAAGCTCTCCTTCTTCTCCTGAAGCTCCCGGTTCAGGCCCTTCAGCTCCTGCATGATCCGCTGCTCCCGCTCGGAGAGGAGGCCCACCGAGACGGCGACAAGCCAGAGGAAGGCCACCCGCAGGGCGCCGCTCACCCACGCCTCCCATGAGGGGATGGGCCATGAGCTGAAAAGATACAGGATCGAGGCGGAGAGGGCGACGGCCAGGCCCCTTCCGAGGCCGTGGTAGAAGGCCTGAAGGGCGGCCAGGAGATAGAAGGCCAGGTAGAAATCGCTTCCCACCCCTCCCGTGAACCGGACAAAAAGGGTGGCGAACGTGAGATCCGTGACCAGGACCCAGACGTTCAGATGTTTAAAGGTGACGGCCTCCTTCCAGGCCAAGAAGTAGAGGAGGATGCTGTAACCAACGAAAGCCAGGAGGAGAAAGAAAAGAAGACGGCGCTCGGCCGGGGCAAAGGGGGCGGCGAGGAGCCAGCAGAAGACCCCCACGATAACCAGGGCCCGGAGGGAAGCAAGGACGACATAAGGGGGTCCCTCCCCCTTGGTGAGAGGATGCCACCAAGTGGATTTCTCCGTAATGGCTGAGAGGAACGATTGGATCACATTACGATCCTAACATAAGGGCTCCTCACGGTCAAAAACCTTCTTGACCGCCAGAAGGAGATCAGCCATGGCCAGAGGTTTAGAGAGGAAATCGGAGGCCCGAAGGGCCAAGGCCTCCGCATACGAGGTCCAATCGCCATACGCGGTGATCATGATGACTGGAAGGCTGAACCTCCTTGCCCGGACCTCCTTTAAGAACCCCATCCCCCCCATCTCTGGCATCACCAGGTCGGTGATGATGAGGTCGTACCGCTCCTCCCCCAGGGCCTTCAAGGCCTCCTTCCCGTTCTTGGCAAGCCCCACCCGATAGCCCTCTCTGACCAAGACCCTCCTCAAGGTCTCGCCAAAGTCCTCTTCATCTTCTACGACCAGGATGTGCCGCTCCCGTTCGAATGGCATGGCCTTTCCTTGACCCCACTGATGATGCCTCGGCTGTGCCTGCCCTGGATGAGGAAAGTCCGTCTCCTCCTTCCCCTCCGGGCCTCTACCAGCCGCTTGCACGAGGCGAGGCAGTCCGGAGGTTGCCGCTCGTCGTCCCGACAGAACCCGGGACTGACGCGTGTGACTGGTTGGATGGTTCCGAAGAGCAAGCCTTATGCCAAAGCAGGCCGGACCTGATGAAGCTGAAACAGCATGAGTTTTCAAAGGGTTAGATGGATTCAGGCGGCTTGCAAAGGAAGGCTCGTTTGCAAGAGGAACCACCAGGGTGGGGCTTCGTTGTCCCAGTCTGGGAGATCGGCGGGAGAAACTGCCAGAGAACACGAGGGGCTATCACTGGGGCACTGCTGCCCCGACAAGACAGAACTGCCCCACTTCGATGGGAAGACCCTGCCGGTCGTCCAATCCATCGAAGCCAAGAAGGTGTCTCACCAGCGGTCTTCCTTCCAAGCTGGCAGATTGGTTCAACAATGTCCGGTTATGCACCGGTGAGCCCGGCGGTTGTCTTCTCTGCCAATGACAGAGCCTTTGGTTCTGCCGCCTCCACGTGGATGATACAATACCCGCAGCCTGTGACCTGCTGCACCTGCCTGCGTACCTCCTCGGCGATGTGATTGGCCTCTTCAAGAGGTAGTCCCCGGTGCACCTGGATGTGCATCCCGGCATGAACGGTTCCCGGCCCAACGTACTCCGCCCGCAGGTCATGAACACCCAACACCCCGTCAACAGAGCGGGCCAGGCTCTCAACCCTGGCCAGGAACTCCGGCCCCGGCGAGCGTCCCAGCAGGAAGCAGAGATTCTCTCGGAACAGGCGAAGACCATTGATCGCGATGATCGTGGCAACGATGATGGCGGCGATAGGGTCGGCGAGGGGCTTGTCCCAGAGGATGAACAACGTGCCGATGAGGGCGGCCAGGAGGCCCAGTTCGTCGTTGACCAACTCCATAAGTTGGGCCTTGGCAGCGGCCCCCCGCTCCTTTTGCATGAACAACCGGACCAGCGGCAGAGCGGCGATGACCATCGAGGCGACGATCACCCCCAGTGCCAGCGGCAGGTTCTGATAGGTGGCTTCCTCACGGCCAGCTTCAGGGTACGTAGCTCTTGCCCTTCTTGAGAGGCCTTCACACCTGTTTCTCCAGTTGCCGAGGATAACCCGTGAGGACCACAGGCTTCTCGGGGCCGACCACCACCGTGTCCTCCACCCGCACACCCCAGGGCCCAGTATACAGCCCGCAATTCCCCACGGAGAGGACCACATTGGCCGGAAGGGGCGGCGGCTCCTTCTCGCCGTGGAAGAAGGCGTGGCTTGGCGGCAGGGGGGCCTCCTCGAACTCGATCCCCACGCCGTGGATCGGGGGCCCGAAGATGTGCTCGCCGTGGCCCGCCTCTTTGAGCATCCCATGCAGGGTCTCCTCCAGCTCGACCATCCTCACCCCCGCCTTGACCTTGGCGATCGTGGCCTGTTGGGCTTTCAGATACAGGTCATAGGCCGCCTGCTGCTCAGCCGTCGGTTTGCCCATGCACACGGTGCGGCACATATCCGCGCTGTAGCCGTTGACGATGGGATGAACGTCAATCATCACCAGATCACCGGGTTCCAGTTTGCGATGCGTCGGGAGCCCGTGGGCAATATTGGTGCGTGGGCCGGAGGATACGTAGGTGCGCCAGAACCCTTCGGCGCCAGCCTGCCGCATTGCGTACTCGGCAAAGGCGGCCACCTGGCTTTCCGTGACGCCCGGTTTCACGGCCTCTACGGCCGCCGCCATCCCGGCTTCAGCCACTTTCGCCGCCGCTCGAATCCGCTCGATCTCCTCCGCCTCCTTCACCATGCGCAGCTCTGAGAGGAGATGAGTGCAGTCTTTGACCGTCACACCCGCCGGCTTGGCATGGGGATGGGTGAGCATGCCCATCATGGACTGGGTGAGGAAGGTGTATTCCAGCCCCACCGCACCCTGGCGGATGCCAAAATGCTGGAAATGATGGGCAATGGAGTGAATCATGCCCACCTCGTCCTCAAAGCCGGCGATGTGGTCAAAGTGGGCAAGCGATCTCACGTCCTCCACATCCGTCGTGGGCACGCCCAGGGCGACCTTCCCGTCCTGGGTGATCATGGCATACGCGCAGAGCCGCCCATCCCCCGTGAGATAGAACATGTTGGCCGGCTTGGTGAGCAAGAGGGCGTCAAGCCCTGCGCTTTTCATCAGATGACTGCATCGTTCCAAACGCTCCTGATAGCGATGACTGATCATGTCTGGACCTCCTCTCGCGTAGTGAGCCTCACCGATGGCTCAAGCGCTTGCCTTGGCAGGCGGGGCCGGGCGGAGCGTCAAGAGGTCCACCACCGTCAGGACGACCCCGGCCAACAGCGTCAGGCCCAGGACGGCCAGGATGGTGAACCAGAAGCGCATCTGGGCCTGAGCCGTCATGTACCCAAGCCCCATCACCCGCTCGACGTAGGTCTGGAGAACACCGGCCACGCTGAAGGCCAGGGTCATCCCCAGCATGGCCAGGCTGAGCCACCAAAAGGCCAGCGTCCCCCGCCGCTCGTCATAGGACGCCAGTCCCTTCAGTTTTGGCATGGCGTAGTAGAAGAACATCAGGTTCAGGAGGACGTAGGCGCCGAAGAAGGCGATGTGGCCGTGGGCTACGGTCACCTGGCTCCCGTGGGTGTAGTAGTTGATCGGGGGAAGGGTATGCGCGAACCCCCAGAACCCGGCGCCTACCAGGTGCAGGATGGCCATGCCGGTGGCGAAGGTGAAGACCAGGCGGCCGTTCAACTGGCCCCGGCGGTTCTGAATGTAGTGCCAGGCGTCCACCAGCATCAGAATGATGGGCACGGGCTCCAGGGCGCTGAAGAACCCGCCGACCCACAACCAGTATTTGGGGGCGCCCAGCCAGTAGTAGTGGTGCCCCGTCCCGGCGATGCCGGTGAAGAGGAAAAGGCCGAGTTCGACGTAGAGCCATTTCTCCACCGTCTCCCGGGGGACGCCGGTGATCTTCATGAGGATCCAGGCGGTCAAGGCGGCCGCCACCAGCTCCCAGGCCCCCTCCACCCACAGGTGGATGACCCACCACCAGTAGTACCAGTCGATGCTCAGGTTGGCGTAGAAGGGCAGGTTGAAGAGGTACATGACGGCCAGGAAGACCAGGCCGCCTAAGAGCGACCCCTGGGTGACAGTCCAGCGCCGGGCCCGGAGCATGGTCATGCCGATATTCAAGAGGAAGATCAGCGCCCCCCCCACCACCAGGTAGTCCAAGGGATGGGGGATCTCCAGGAGCGGCCTCCCCTTCGTCCAGCCAAAGACGAAGCCCGTCAGGGCGGCCACGCCGGTCCCCACCAGGAGAGCGAGCTGGACGTAGGCCAGGGTCGGGCTAAAGAGGTCCCGTTCGGTCTCCTCGGGCACCATGAAATACGTGCTCCCCATGAACCCCAGAAGGAGCCACAAGACGAGGAGGTTCGTGTGGATCGCCCGTGTGGTGCTGAAGGGGAGGATGTCCACCAACCCCTGGGGCATCGTGAAGGCGTAGCTCGAGGCCAGCCAGATCCCCACGATGACCTGCAAGATGAAGAGAAAGAGGGCCACCACGAAGTAGGGGTACGCCACGCGCTGCGACGGATAAGCTAACACCATGAGCAGATCCCTCCTAATGTATCCCCAACTACTTCATCCCGGCCAGGAAGCGCCCCAACTCGTCTCGTTCCTCGTGGGAGAGGGGCGGTGTGGGCATGGTCGCCTGGGGGTTGACCGAGCGGGGGTCTGTCAGAATCCGCTCGATCGTCTCGTAGGTCCGGCGGGAGCCGACGTGGGTAAGTTCAGGGCCAAGCATACCGCCCGTCCCGTACAGGCGGTGGCAGGCGAAGCAGCCCTTCTCCTGGAAAAGCGTAGCCCCCGGGCTCACCCCCAGGGCCACCGCCCGCCCGGCGGCCGCCCGGAGCTTCTGGTCCTGGGGCGGCCAGTCCTGGGTGTCGATCTCGCTCACCCACTGGAGGAAGGCCACCAGATCCTGAAGCTCCAGGTCCGTTAGACCAAGGTGTGGCATCTTCCGCCATGTGGTGAACCTCTCCGGGGTGCGGACCACCGCCTTGATCCCTTCGCTCCCCCGTCGCCAGTACACCTTGGTCATGTCCGGGGCGTAGTAAGAGCCGAACCCGAGGATCGTGTGGCAGTCGTTACAGTTGTACTTCTGCCAGACCCGCTTGCCCGCCACCACCTGTTCGCTCAGCTTGTCCGTGTGGGTCAGGGTCTTGATCTGGCGGTGCGTGTCCACGGTCAGTCCCAAAAAGAGGACCAACGAAATGAGGGTGCCAAGGTAGAAGATCCACTTTGCGGCCTTCGCACTCATAGACAAGGCCTCCTTTCTGAAAGGTTGCGAGAGAAGATCCAGTCTATCCGGCCCCTCGCCCCTCCTGCTGTAAACTTACCTCCTATAGGCCCCAACATCTATAGGGCCTTTGGCCTATTTTTCTAGGCCAACGGGACTACACCATTATTCCAGCCGCTTTCGGAAGATGACCAGAAAGTAACGGAGCGGATTCACAAAGGTGAGGTACTGGATCACCACGGGCATGTTGGCGATGGGGAACATGAAGCCCGAGAGGAGGACGGCCGGCAGGTAGAAAAAGAAGGTGGACATCAGGGCCTGCTGCTGGGTCTTGGAGACAGTCGAGATGAACAGGCCGATCCCCAGGGTCGAGAGGAGATACAGGGCCGTGGCCCCGAAGAGGAGGAGGAGACTCCCCCGGATCGGCACCGTAAACCAGAAGACGGCCACGGCGGTGATCAGGATCACGTCGAAGAAGCCGATCAGGGCAAAGGGGAGGGTCTTCCCCAGGATCAGCTCGGCAGGCCGGATGGGGGTGACCATGAGCTGCTCCATGATACCCCGCTCCCACTCCCGGGCGATAGTCAAGGAGGTAAGGAGGGCCGTGATCACCATCATGATGACGGCGATCAGGCCCGGGACGATGTAGTTCTTGCTCTCCAGCTCCGGGTTGTACCAGACGCGGAGGCGGTTTTCGACAGGTGGTTCGCGGCGGGCGAGACCGGCCCGCTCCATCACGATCTGCTTTGAATACCGGCTGCTGATGGCCTCCAGGTAGGAGATGGCGATGGTCGCCGTGCCAGAATGTTGTCCGGTCCCCGACTAAACCAGCGCACGGCCAGGAGGCCGACGACGGCCAGCACCACCCCCCGCAGCAACCACCAGGATCCGCTCCAGTTTTGTCAGGCTCACCCCTAGCTTCATCGCCTTCTCCCTGTTACCGTTCAGAACCGTTCAGGATTCTGGATCAAACCTCTCCAACGTGCTTCTGTCATAAACATACGATGGGGAGCATCGAGGCTCTGCAACCTAAGTCGCACACCGGGGATTTTCCTGGAACGTGGAGGTTGTGCTACAATCGGGAGGCCAAAAGGAGGAATGGCCTGTGGACTTAAGGAGGGCCAGGCGGCCATGACGGTGACGGTGGAGGTGTTACGACAGATCCCGTACTTCGCCGAACTGGAGGCCGGCCTCCTTCAGGATCTGGCCGGCTCACCCAACACCAGATCGCGGCCATGACTGGATCCGTCCGCGAGGTGGTCCAGCGTGCATTGAAGGCCCTGGAGAGAGACGGCGCCATCCAGTTGGAGCGGGCACGGGTCCTGGTCCTGGACCCCAAGGCCTTGGAACGCTGGAGTGAATCCTTAAGCTCCCCCACCTCCTGAGCCAAGGGCCATCATCGCCATGCTCCGTTCACAGATCAATCTCCGCCGTCACGAGCTGATCCTCGACCTTGTAACGGAGGCGGAAGCCAAGTTTCTCACAGGTGCGCTGCATCTCACGATTCTCGGGAAGGATAACGGCTGTAATGCGGCGGAGTCTCTCGTCACGGCCCACTTGCAGGAGCCGGCGGAGCAGCTCGGTGCCCAACCCACGACCCTGGAACTGGTCACTGACGAGGATGGCAAACTCAGCCTCATTCGTGCCATGCAATTTAATTAACCGACCGACACCGAGGATCTCGTGTACCCCGGTCTCTGGATCCTTGTGGTCGGCGACGAGGGCCATCTCGCGGTCGTAGTCGATGAAGCACATGCGCGTGAGCCGCTCGTGGGCGACGCGCCGACTCAGATTCAGCGTCTGGAAGTAGCGGAAATACACACTGCGCTCCGAGAGCGTCTCGTGGAACTTGACCATCAACGGCTCATCCTCCGGGCGGATCGGGCGGATGGTAACCGGGGTACCATCCTTCATGGTCCACAGGGTTACGTATTGAGCTGGATACGGACGAACGGCGAGCTTGGGTAATTCGTCTTCGCTCACCCCTGGTCCATGCAGGACCATACGGGCGTCGAGAGCGATGAATCCTTCAGGAGAGACGAGCAGAGGGTTGATGTCGATCTCCTGGATCCAACGCTGCTCAACAACGAGCTGGCTGAATCGGACCAGGAGACGGTCGAGCAGGGCGAGGTCAACGGGCTTCCGTCCGCGGACACCTTTTAAGGCGGTATAGATGCGGGTCTGTTCCATCATCCGCCGGGCCAGGGTGGTGTTGAGCGGCGAGAGCGCCAGGGCACGGTCCTTGAACACCTCCACCAGTTGGCCGCCCAAGCCGAAAAGCAGGACCGGACCGAACTGCGGATCGAGACTGCTGCCGATGATGATTTCATAGCCGTCCAGTTTGATCATGGGCTGGACGGTCACCCCCAGGAAATGCTCGGCACCGACCTTTTCGCGGACCGAAGATTCAATCGCGCGATAGGCATGTCGAAGGGCAGCGGTGTCGGTCAAATTCAACCGCACGCCGCCCACATCGGTTTTGTGCGTGATGGTTTCAGAAAAGAGCTTGAGGACGACCGGGTACCCGATTTCACCCGCGAACTTGACGGCCTCCTCTTCGCTGGAGGCCACGCGCGTCTCGACGGTCGGGATGCCGTAAGCGGCGAGGAGCTGCTTGGCCTCGACCTCGGTGAGAATGGTCCGACCAGACTTACGCGCGGTTTCAACGATCTTTGCACCCCTCCCACGGTCGGGCGCGCCCTCATCGGAATCCGTCGGAAGCACAGGGGTTTCGTACAGGCCACGCAGGTTATAGCTGTACCGCCACATAGAGGTAAACACACGGGCGGCGGTGTCGGGGTAGGGGAAGGTGGGGATACTGGCCCGGTTGAGAATCGCCTCACCTGCCGTGACGTCCGCGCCGCCCATCCAACTGGCGAGGATGGGCTTGCCATCACTCCTGGCGTAGGGCTTCAACTGCTCGGCCGTCTGGGTCGGATCGGTCATCGCCTGAGGCGTCAGGATCACCAACAGGCCATCACTGTTC
>JACQHM010000210.1 GCA_016199025.1 Candidatus Methylomirabilota bacterium
CTGATGATGGCCCGGGTGTCGACCGGCTCCAGTGTATAGGCCTCGAACCCTTTCAACGAAGGCTGCTTCAACAGGCTCACGTTCCCGCCCAGGAGGATCTCCCCTCGACGGTAGAGATAGCTCACCCCGGGGTGCTTTTCCTCGTCGGTTTTGTAGACATTCCAGGCTTCTTCCCTCTTGTCATAGCCGTACCTCTCACGAAGCTCCAGGAGTCCGACGATCTCCCCTGAAGGTTCGAGGAGGGTGACTTCTTCCCCCTCCTTCAGTTCTTTCGCGTCCTCCTCATCAACGGCCAAGGTGATTGGAAGCGTCCAGGGGAGGCCCGAGAGAAGCCTCATCTCGAAGACGACCCGCTCGTACTCTTCCCTCCCCATGAACCCTTCCAGGGGACTGAAGGCCCCGACGCTGATGAGCTCCAGATCCGAGAGGGCCCGGGCGTTCAAGACGATCTTCTTAAGTTCCCTAGCCCCGCTCTCCGCTGCTTCCTTCTCTTCACCTCGAAGCACCCGGTTGATGAGCGTCCCTCCATGGGGTTTGATAGGATCAAGCACTGAAGACCTCCTTCATGAGATGGACTTGGCGATGATCAATCAGACTTGCGCTGATAGCGGCCACCGGTTCTATGCCGGCGAGGATGAGGAGAGGCACAGTGATGGCCCCCCATCCCGTGGCCGTTGTTCCCAGAACGCTGGCCGAAAGGAGCCCGATGATCCCGATGAAGAGGTAGGAGATCTCACCCATTCGATGTGACGAGACGAATCCCAGGGTTCGCCGCATCAGGGAGCCCCAGCTCATCCGCACCCGCCAGATGAAGGCCGCACTCCTTCTTGACAGGGTCCCCCTCCCACCACCAACGGCCTGCCCGGAGATCCTCCCCCGGCTGGACAGCCTTGGTGCAGGGGGCACACCCAATGCTGGGGTAGCCCTTATCGTGGAGGCTGTTGTAAGGGATCTGGTGCGCTTTGATATACTCCCAGACCTGCTCCCATGTCCAGTCTGTCAGAGGGTTCACCTTCACGAGACCGTGCTCCTCATCGAACTCGACCTTCCCGATGAACGCCCGGGTGATGGCCTGCTCCCGTCTTAGGCCTGTCACCCACGCCGAAAGCCCTTGGAGCGCCCTCTGCAGGGGTTCCACCTTCCTCACGTAGCAGCAGCGCTTCCTCAAGGCCACGCTTTTGTAAAAGAGATTGGGGCCATGCTCCCCGACCATCGTCTCCACGGAGGCGGCGTCGGGGAAGTAGACCTCGATGGAGAGGCCGTAGCGGTCCCGGATCGCCTCCATGAGATCGTAGGTCTCCTGGGGCAATCTCCCGGTATCTAACGTAAAAACCCGACAGGTCCTCGGGACGATCTGGGAGAGCATATGAATGAGGACCACATCCTCAGCGCCAAAGCTGGAGGCCAGGGCGATCCCTGGAGAGAACTCCTGGACAGCCCACCGCAAGACCTCTTCGGCCGGTTTGCCCTCGAACGTTTCCCTCAATCCTTTCACGGTCTCACGGATGTCCCCGATCGTGTCCTTCATGACCTTTCCTCCCTCCCTTTCAGACCCTCAAGCATCTCTGCCAAGGTCACCACCAGCGCACCCATGGTGGTCCTCTCAGTCATGACATGGACCTTCACGCCGAATTCCTCTAACGTCCTCCCGCTGACAGGACCGACAGCAGCCACTAAGACCCTCCTTTTCAAGGCGTCAAGCAGAGGCTCGGCCAGACGGTGTTGGTCCGCCACCAGGAAGAGGTGTTTGACCTGAGGCGAGCTGGTGACCAAAAGCACATCGATCTCCCCTGCAAGGATCGCCTTGATCAAGTCCACAACGGGACCCTGCTCGAGGGGAAGCTCCCACCGATAGGGCTGCACCTCCAGGACCCTGGCGCCCATCTGCTTCAGCCCATCCACCAGGACCGGATTTGGTTCCCCGTAGAGCTGGACCCCCACCACCTTCCCCGCCAGGTCCCATCTTTCCAAGGCCTTCAGCAGCCCTTCCGTGGTCGGCTCCTCAGGAACAACCCGAATGGTCACCCCAACGTGCTTTAAGATGGCGATCGGTTTCGGCCCCCGGGCCACGACGGGGATCCGGTTCAAGGCCTTCAGGAAATCTTCCTTCAAACCGAGGCCATCGGCGATCTCGATCAACGCCCTGGCACCCACCCCGGTGAGGAAGATCATCCAGTCTACGTTCCCGGCCAGGACCTCCTCAACAAACTGGAAGACCTGTTCCTTGTCATGGACGGGAGTCTCCCTCAACGCGGGGGCGACGAAGGGCCTTCCGCCCAGCTTCTCCACCAAGGTCGCCAGCTCTTTGGCTTTCCTGGCCTCCAAGATCCCAATCCTCTTTCCTTGTAACGACGCCATCTCTTCCGCATCCTTTCCACCGCTATGCTGACAGCCCATCGAGGGCGGATGGGCATCCCCCTCCATAGGGGTTAGGCGGCGCACTCCCCCGGCCCTGTCTTGATCGAAAAGCCCTCTTCAGCCCCCCAGTCCCGGTACCTCTCGGGATCCTCCTCGAAGCTGGGAAGCTCCGCGAACTTCTTTAAATGTTCTCGAAGCTTTGCGAGACCATACCGCTCCAGGAAGGCATTGAAGGACTCCCCCTCGACCCTCTCATCCCTGTAGAGGAGGAGGAGCCGCTCTACCACCAAAGGGATATTCTTCGCCGGGATCTTCATGAAGGCCTTTCCGTAGGGCGCGTCGCCGACCTTTCCCAGGTTCCCGCCCAAGAGCATCTGGTAGGTCGGCACCTGGCGGTCCCCGAACTTCCTGGCCCCGCCGAAGAAGCCGATGCTGGCGATGTGGTGCTGACCACAAGCATTGGGGCAGCCGGAGATCTTGATCCGAATCCCTGCTTGGTCGGCCAGCTCCTTCAACCCATTTTCGAATCGTTCCCCAATGGCTAGGGCCAACCCCCTGGACGAGGTGATCCCGAGCTGGCAGGTATCGGCCCCTGGACAGCAGGTCACGTCGCCCAGGCGTTCGGCCCATGGGTCGGCCAAGCCCACCCCCGAAAGGATTCGGTAGAGCTGGGGAAGCCTTTCCATGGGCACCCAGCGGAGGGCAAGGTTTTGCTGGCTAGTCGTCCTGACTGAACCATCCCCGAACTCCCGGGCGGCGAAGGCCAAAACCTTGAGCTGTGCGGCGGTGATATCCCCGAGGGTCAGGCGAACATGGACAAGGGCATATCCCCCCTGCTTCTGGGGCATGACGTTGGTTTTCAGCCAACGCCCGTAGGCCTCTCCTCCATTCCCGAAGCCCTCGATGGAAGGGTCAGTCCCGAAGGCAAGGGCTCTGTTGGCCGGGGGTTTCTCCTCCCGGACCTGGATCGTCGGAAATCTCCCGGCCATCGTCAGCTTGAGCTGGGAGCGCTCCTGAAGGACAAGCGTTCTGAACACGTCAAAGCCAAGCTTCTCCACCACAAACTTCATCCTGGCCTTGTTCTTGTCCTCCCGGTTTCCATGCCGATCGAAGAGCCGAACAACAGCCGCCAACGTGACCAACAGTTCCCCTTCCAGCGTAAACTCCTCCAGAAGCTGGGCAGCTTTCGGATGGGGCCCCAACCCTCCCCCCAGGTAAAGTCTAAATCCTCGGAGGGTTCGACCATCCTCGGTTCGAAGGACCGCCACGGCGCCAATGTCGTGGATGACGGGGAGCCCACAGTCCTCCTCACACCCCGAAAAGGAGATCTTGAACTTCCGTGGAAGGTTCTGGTTCATCGGGTTCCTGAGGAAATAGCGGGCCGTCGCTTCGGCGTAGGGGGTCACGTCGAAGGCCTCCCGTGGGCAGACACCAGCCTTGTGGCAGGCGGTGACGTTCCGGATGGTGTTCCCACAGGCCTCCCGCGTGGTAAGCCCCACCTCGGCAAGCCTCCTCATGAGTTCAGGGACCCTCTCCAGCTTGACAAAATGGAACTGCATGTTTTGACGGGTGGTCACGTGCCCCATCTCCCGGGCTGTCTCCTCCGCGATGGAGGCCAAGACCTCAAGCTGGTCTGCGGTGAGGCCTCCCCAAGGGATCTTGACCCGAACCATCTGCTCCCCCTCTTGCCGCTGGCCATAGATCCCGTTCTGGAGGCGGAACCTCCTGAACTCGTCCGGGTCGATCTCCCCCCGGAAGAACCGCTGGACGAATTCATCGAAGGTGTCGATCTCCCCTTCATCCGCGAAGGACGCGCGAAAAGCCAGGCTCCCCCCCTCGTCAAGAACCTCCCCGGCCTCTTGGCCAGGAAGATACCTCCCTCTCTCCGTCCCTCGGCTCTTCTCGCTCATCGCTGTCTCCCTCCCTTATGACGGATCTCCATCCAACCTCCACCCACAACCGCTGCCGGCCTTCACCCTTCCACCCCGTGGGGCGGCCTACCCGGGGAGGGGTCCCGAGCGACAGCTTCGACGGGCTCACCTGCCAAAAAGGTGCGCAGTTCCTCGTCGCTGTGGCGGGCTGAGAACTGGCGGAAGTTCTCCCCTTCCACGCGCCGCTCCAAGTAAGCGAGGAGCAGCCGTTCGATAGCGTCGGGCACCTCTTCAGCCTTGCAGCGGTAGCCGACGGGGCGGGCTTTGCCCTGGTGCTTCCCCACTGCCCCCCCTAGGCAGAAATAGTAGGCATCCACCATCTTTCCATCCACCTTCATCTTTTTGCCCTCGATGCCGATGTCGGCAATCCAGTGCTGCCCACAACTGTTGGGGCAACCGGTGATGTGGATTTTGAGGTGCTGCTCGAAGCCGGGCAGACGCTCCTCCAGTTCTTCCACCAGCCAGCGGGCATACGCTTTGGTCTCGGTGATGGCGAGCTTGCAGAACTCGGTCCCTGTGCAGGCGATGGCGCCCCGCCAGAAGGGTGAGCCGTAAACGCGCAGCTCTGCCGCTTCCAGTTCCTTGACGAGGGCCTCCACATTTCGGCGGGGCACGTTCAGGATGAGCAGGTTCTGCATGTTGGTGGTGCGAAGCTCTCCTGTGCCATAGCAGTCGGCAAGATCGGCGGCGAGACGCATCTGCTCGGCGGTGATCCGTCCCCTGAGCACCGCCATGCCAACGTAAGAGTAGCCGTCCTGTTTCTCTGGGTGCACGCCGACATGGTCGCGGTACACATCCTCCGGTGGCTCTTCGGGGACGGCGGGATCGAGCTGAAAGCCGATCCGCCGCTCCAATTCCTCTTGGAAGCTCTCAGCCGTCCAGCCGTGCCGCATGAAGAGGTATTTGAGCCGCGCCTTTTCCCGGTTCTCGCGCAGGCAGTCGCTGTCCCGGAAGATCTGGGTGATGCCCTTCACGACGGGGAGGACCTGATGCCAGCGGACGAACCCGTTGAGCCGCACGCCAAGGTGCGGCTCGGTGGAGAGCCCACCCCCGACCCGGACGGAGAAGCCGATTTCAGGGTACCCGTTTTGCGTCCGGGGGATGGCGGTCAGGCCGATGTCGTTGATCTCCGGGTAGGAGCACCAGACCCGGCAACCGGTGATGCAGATTTTGTATTTGCGCGGCAGGTTGTAGAAGTCGGGGTTGCCGTTCAGCATCTGGGTTGCCACGTGGGTCAGGGGTGAGGCATCCACAATCTCGTCGGCATCCACCCCTGCGACGGGGCAGCCGGTGATGTTGCGGGTATCGTCACCACACGAGCCCATCGTCGTGATCCCACACCGCCAGAGGTTGGAGAGGAGATCAGGCAGGTCTTCGATGGTCACCCAGTGGAGTTGGATGTTCTGGCGGACGGTGATGTCGCCGATGCCCCTAGCGTACTTGGCGGTTAGGTCGGCGATGGTGCGCAGTTGGTGAGAGCGGAGGAAGCCGTTGGGGATCCGGATCCGCACCATGAAGTAGGGGACTGCCTTCCCCTCCCCCCCCTTCCCTCCCACGGCGCCGATGCCATCCCCCTGCGTGTACACACCCCACCAGCGGAAGTAGGTGCCCAACCACTCCGGAGGGATCGAGGCATAGCCTTCGCGGGCGAACCGCTGGATTTCCGCAAGGCACTCCCAGGGATTCTTCTCCCGCTTCAAGCGCTCAACACGCTCCGCCTTGGTCTCCTTGGTTTGCTGTTCACCCATGAGCTTCTCCCCTAGAAAAGAAACAGCCGAGGCCCCGGAGGGTCTTTCCTCCGACTTTGGCCTCGGCTTCTTGTCCTTTGGCTCGACTTCTGCCTTACAGGCCGTTGCCGGTATCGTGGTGCGAGAGCGTTTAGTTGGCGTACCTCAAGGGAATCCCGATCCAGATCTTACACCGAGGGCATTTGGCATACGAACAGGACGTCCGAAGATCCACCATGATGATGGCGTTCTTCACGAAGAGGAACCCGCCGTCCTGCTTCTCGATCCTGGTCTTACAGTTCGGGCACTTCCCCTGCTGGATTTCCTGAGGGGTTGGCTCCTGCCACACACTCGCCACCATGCCCCTACAACCTCAAGTTTCTTGATTGATTTACTCGACAAAAGGGTCAAAAAAAAACTTACCCTTCGATCTTCAGCTCCTCTTCGCTCACCTGGCCATTAATGATCCTGAAGCCACGGATCGCCGGTTGCCCTGGGTTCATCAAGGAGATAATCAGGTAGGTCGCCTCGGGATAGAAGGCCAACTCGACATCAGTTTTAGACGGGTAGGCCGGGCTCCTCGTATGGGAGTGGTAGATGCCCAAAAGTTCCCAGCCGTTCTCATCGATCTCCCTTAAGGCCTTCAGTTGATCCTTCGGTTCGATCACATATCGGAAAGGGCTCTTCTCAGCGCTCTGACACCGGTACAACCTCACGATCTGCCCATCCTTCCCCGCCAACAGCCCGCAGGCCTCATAGGGAGCCTCGGCCTTGGCGTGGGCGACCATCTCCTCCGCGTATCGCTTCTCCAGGATGAACATCGCTTCGACCCCAGACGCCAGACCAACGCTCGATGCTCGATGATCGATAATCGAACATCCAACATCGAACATCGTGTCACCACCAGATGTGACTGTACATATTCTCGTCGAGGTCTGGGATCTCCTTAAACCAGACCCCGAGGCTTAAGTACTTCCAGCCACCATCGGCCAACAGGCAGACGATGTTCCCCCGCTCCATCCGGTGGGCCACCCGAATGGCGCAGTGAACCACCGCCCCTGAGGAGATCCCGGCAAAGATCCCCTCCTTCTTGGTCAAGTCCTTGGTGGCGGCGAAGGCGCAACGGGAATCGACGATAATCTTCCCATCCAGGAGACTCATGTCCAGGATCGGGGGAATGAACCCCTCCTCGAGACTTCTTAAGCCCTGGACGAGTTCGCCCGGATGGGGCTCGACCGCAATGACCTTGACCTGGGGGTTCTGCTCCTTTAAGCGCCTCCCCACCCCCATCAGCGTCCCGCCTGTTCCGAGCCCCGCGACGAAGACATCCACCTCCGGAAGGTCACGGAGGATCTCGGCCCCCGTCGTCTCATAGTGGGCTTTTGGATTGGCCGGGTTCCCATATTGGTACGGCACGTAGTACTGAGGGTTCTCATCGGCCAGCTTCTTGGCCAACTCGATGGCCCCGTTGGTCCCTTTGCTTCCTTCCGAGTAGATGATCTCCGCCCCGTAGAGCTCCAGGAGCTGGCGCCGCTCCACCGTCACATTCTCCGGCACGACCACCTTGACCTTGTACCCTTTCCGTCTTCCCATCATGGCCAGGGCGATGCCGGTGTTCCCTGAGGTCGGTTCCAGGATGATCTTGCCAGGGGTCAGCTCGCCCTTCCTCTCCCCCTCCTCGATCATGAACTTGGCGATCCTGTCCTTCAGGCTCCCGGTGGGGTTGTTCCCTTCCAGCTTGGCGAAGATCCGGACCGAGGGCTTCGGGCTCATCCGAGGGATTTCCACCAGGGGGGTGTTACCTATGGCGCCGAGGATATCTTTTTCGACCATGAGATGCTCGACCTTCCCTCTCCACCCTACCCTTTGGGGAAAAAAAGCTCGTAGAACTGACGAGGCCTGATCTTCTCGATTAAGGCCTTGAGCACGGCTTCAACGCCCTCGCCGGGGACGACAAACTCCGGCCGGGTCACCAGCTCGGGGTGATCGGGACGGGCCATACAACGAGGCGACCCGCCCCGAATCTCGCCCAATGTCTCCTCGACGAGGATGTCACCGGCCGCGAGGGCACAACCCGCCGGGCGCACATACCGGAAGCGGTGCACCCTAATCAGCCTCTCTCCCGTCGTGAGGTATCGGACGTCCATCTAGGGCTTCTCGATGGGCGCACCGATGAGGCTCCCGTACTCGGTCCACGACCCGTCGTAGTTTCGGACCTTGGGATACCCCAGAAGCTCCTTCAAGACGAACCAGGTATGGGAGGAGCGTTCCCCGATCCGACAGTAAGCGATGACCTCCTTCTCAGGGGTGATCCCCTTCCCTCGGTAGAGGGTCTCCAGCTCCTCCGCTGGTTTAAAGGTGCCATCTTGCCGGACGGCTTCACCCCAGGGAATGTTGGCAGCGCGCGGGATATGGCCGCCCCTTTGCGCCCCCTCCTGCGGGAGATGTTCAGGTGCGAGAAGCTCCCCTGTAAACTCCTTGGGCGATCGGACGTCCACCAGGGCTCGGTCCCCCCTCCCTAGGCTCTCCAGGACGAAATCCCGGAGCGCCCGAATGTGAGGATCGGGGTCCTTGGCCTTGTACGTGGTCGGCTTCACCTGGGCCGCCTCCTTCGTCATCGGGCGCCCCTCATCCATCCACTTCTTCCGCCCCCCGTTCATGATCCTGGCGTCCTGGTGGCCGTAGGACTTCAAGAGCCAGTAGGCATAGGCGGCGAACCAATTGTTATTATCACCGTAGAGGATTACGGTGGTGTCCTCCGAGATGCCGGCCTTGCTGAGGAGCTCCTCGATCCGCTCCCTGCTGGCGATGTTGCGCATCACCGGCTCCTCGAGATCCTTAAACCAGTTCAGGGCTACGGCACCGGGGATGTGTCCCTGCTCGAACGCCGCTGGATCCACCGAGACCTCGACGATCCTGACCTTGGGATCGTTCAGATGCTCCGCAACCCAGGTCGTTTCCACCAGAACCTCAGGATGAGCATATTGCTTCGCCATACCTCTCCCTCCTCCTTATCCCTACTACCCTACCGCTTTGCCACCACCACGGCGATCGGCTTTGTCCCTACCGGCACCGAACCGACCACCGCCCGGCTGGAGAGATCGATGACCTTCAGATCGTTGGATTCCTCGTGGACAACATAGAGGCGCTTCCCGTCCGAGCTCGACCAGATCCCGTGGGGCTTCTTTCCGACCGGGATCCGCTGGGTTACCGTGAGGTTCCCGCCGACGTTCTCGATGACCGCCACCTCGTTCGCTCCCCCGACGGTCACATAGACGGCCTGCCCCAGGATGGTCAGGTGGTTGGGGTTTGGCCCTACCTCGACGGTCGCGGCGACCGTTGTGGCTGCGGCGTCAATGACGTAGACGTCGGTCCCACCCGTGTTGGTCCCCCAGACGTTCTTCCCGTCAGAGGTGACCTGGATAAAGGTTGGGGTCTTCCCCACGGGGACGTTGGCCAGGACCTTCCGGCCTGGAATGTCGATGATATAGACGCGGCCGAACTTCGGGCTCGTGAGATACGCCTGCTTGCCATCAGGGCTGAACCAGATGTGTCCGTTGCCGATGGCTTCCCCGAGCTGGACCTTATCCTTTATCTTCAACGTGGCAACATCGACGATCGGGACGTGGTCTTCGCCACCAGCGTTGACCCACACCTCTTTTCCATCAGGGGTGATGGCA
>JACQHM010000211.1 GCA_016199025.1 Candidatus Methylomirabilota bacterium
CCTGTTCCTTCACCGGCCGCGTGAGCGGCGCGTACCCGTGCTTCTCGGCGAGCGCCTCGGGGATCTGGAAGCGCCGGAACGCCTCGATCTGCCACTGCGGCGTCCCGTACCAGATCGAGTCCGTCCCCCAGATCACGTGATCCACCCCCATGTGCTGGATGAATTGCCCCAGGATCGCCGCCGCCAACCGGGGATGGGTGATCACCGTCGAGGCGAAGACCGTCCCCAACTCGGCGTACACATTGTTCACGCCGTATTTCTTCGGGATCTGGGTAAGATCGGTGACCCAGGGAATGTAGCCGGTCTTCTCAAACTCGGCGGCGGCCTCCTCAACGTCCAACAGGGGCCGGATGGCCGAGTGGTAGATGATGAAGTTGAGATTGGGGAAGGCCTTGGCCGCCCCGCCCACGTCGTCCACTTTGGCATAGCGCCAATTCTGGAAGGAGGCCTGATAGTCTGGCGGCATCAGCCCCTTGTGGATGCACACGTTCCGGACGCCCACTTTCTCCGCCTTCTCCCAACAGGGGAAGGTCATCTTCTCATCGTCCATCATCCAGGGATACTTGGACTCCCCATAGAGCGGGTCGCCCACCGTGTAGCCTTTCCAGGAGTCAATCTTGAGCCCCTGCGCCACCCGGTCCATCTCGTCCAGGTTCCCCGGCCGCCCCGGCCAGAAGAGGCCATGGGCCATCATCCGCTGGGAGCCGGTGAGCTTGTTGAAGATGTTCCGGCTCTCGACAATCTGGTCTGAAGTCAGGGCCATGTTCTGGGGGGTCTCGGACGTGAACCCGCTCAGGATCGCCACCTTGGTGTCGCTGTCCAGGAAGATGTGCTTGATATACTGGTCAAACTTCAGCCAATCCAGGGTCGGCGGCTTCGTCCCCAGCTTGGGGTCCCAGGCCTTCTTCTGGGGATTCCTCCCCTGGGCATATTGGGTCAGGAACAGGATGCCCTCCCAGGCGTAGTTGTCATGGACATGGTGGGTCTGGGCGTCCAGGATGAACTCATCCGCCAGGCTTGCCAGGCGCTCCGCGGCGGCCGCCGGATCCGCCGCCTCCGCCGGGTCCACCCGGAAGAAGGGGCCGAACACCTCGTTCATCGCCAGGAACGCGGCGGCCATCCCACAGCTTGTCTGGAGGAACTGCCGCCGGCTTAAGCCCAGTTTTTTGCCGTAGGTGTCCGCCATCCTCTTGAGCCGCTCCTCCACTTCCCGCTGAGCCCTCGTCTGGGCCAGGGGCATGAATTCCCCGTTCGTCATCATCTGCGTGGGCACCGGCGAGCGGAAGGCCCCCTTCAAAGTTTTTTCGAGTTTTTTCAGGTCTTTCTTACTGAGCCATGTGCTATTTAGCCACATACCATCCCCCTCCTACTTGGCGATACAGGTTCACACCTTCTCCCACCCCACGGAGCAGGCTCCAGGGATGGGGGAGACCGGGCGCCCAGGCTTCCCCCACGCCCTTCGGCCTGAAAGGCCATCTGGAACAGGATCGACCCTCGCCTCCTGTAGCTTTGGCCCTGCATGGCCGTCTCCGACAACAAAACATGGTTTTAATCGAGCAAAGTTATGAAAGCATACAAAAACCTCTGAAATCAATAGGCCAAGTGCATCATTTTTGGGGGGTCATTTGCACTACACGAAGGGGAGATAAAGGGAGGAGGATCCTTGGGGGGGCTGAGTGGTCAGAATGCAAAAACTCCTCCAGGCTTGCCTACGTGAGCAAGATCCTGATATTCTCAGCCAGCCTTTCCTGATTATGACGTGAGATCTTTCCGGTCTCCCTGAGGAACCGGCGATTGTCAATGGCGCGGAGTTGATCAACCATGATATCGGATGGCTGCTTCAAGCCGGCTTCTCCCGCTCTGAGGTGAACGCGAAGAAAGCGGGCCTTCGGTTGGAGGTTTGTGGTCAGCGGACAGACCACCGTCGAGGGATGGACACCATTCAGGAGATCAGTCTGGACAACCACCACGGGCCGGATCTTGCCCGCCTCAGTCCCCATTCGAGGATTCAGGTCAGCAACATAGACGTGCCACTTCTTGATCTCCATCTCGTCTAGTCACCAAGCTCATTTTCCATCTGCTCAAAGGTCTCCAAGATTGCCAAGGAATCTTCCGCAACCAGAGCCGACTCTGCCACCAGGGCCTTTTTCAAGAGTTTTCGCTTCCACAGTTTGTTGTAGAGGTGGATGGCTTGGTTGAAATAGGCGTTCCGGGAACGCCGGTTCTGGCGGAGAATTTCCTCGGTCTCCTGGAAAACCTCATCCTGCAATTTCAGTGAAAGGATCTTGGCCATAGTGAACCCTCCTGAGGAAGGAAGAACAATGGTATTACTAAAAGTATATACCGACGCCATGAGGGTGTCAATCTACGAAATCCCCCCACCCCTCCTTTGGGAAAGGGGGGCACGGGGGGATTGCCCCTTGATTACGGGTAAGGGGACTCGGAAGTCAACGACCTGGGGATACAGGACCGGCTGGAAGGAAAACGGGGCCACCCCGGCCCGCCATCAGCGTGCTCTAGCAGCACCTGGCCAGACCTCGGGGAGAGAAAAAGACATAGGTTGACTCATCCACTCTAAAAAAAACGCCCGCCGGCTTTTCCACCGGCGGGCCAAAGAGACTCCTTCTACTACCGACATTCGATGACTTCACCAACGCAAACTTCACCGACCAGGGCCTTTCTCGATCTGAAGGCGTTGCCAGGTGGAGACTGCCTTCTGGCCGTCCCGGTCCCCCTGGGCGCCGTCCCAGACGGCGAAGGCAATGGACGTCGTCTGGCCCGGGATGAACTGGGCATCCTTTCCATCTTCTGTCCGAAGCTTCCGGATCATCACCACCCGCCACTTCCCCCCCTGCCAGACTCCCTTCCCCCTGACATCCTGCTCCTCGGAGGGCTGGGAGGTGAGGGTGCCGAAGCCTACGGCGTTCAGGTCCTCCACCGATGAACGGCGGACCGGATTGGAGAGGGGATTCCCTGCCCCCCAGCCGGCAAGGTAAGTGGGGTCATGGGAGGAGGTGGGCGCCTTCGCGGCCTCGACGCCGGAGGGGACGCCCCGCTGGAACCAATAGGCGTCCGCCCACATCCCTGGATAACGGTCCTGGAGGTCCCTGTACCTTTGAAGATCTGCCTCCCAATCGGCCTTCCAGTGCCAGATGTTCACCAGGCCCTGCTGATCCCCCATCGTGTACGAGGGCTCCTTGGTGCCGACGGGGAACTGGACTGCCACGGCGTCCCGGAAGTCTTCGGACTTTAATAGCTCCTGATCGGCGATGGCATCATCCCACTCCAGGAGGAAGGCGATCTCATTGCCATTCTGGAGGGATTTCACCCTCACCTCCTCGACCTCCTGCGTGCGGATCCAGAGGGGCTCCAGGTGAACGCGAGCGAAGGGGAGCTTGGCCCAGGCCGAGGCGAAAGGATCGAGGGGAAGCTCACCTTTCATGAACTTCGAGACGATGGTCCCAGGCTTCCTTGGTGCCGGTTCGGCCAAGGGTTGTTTCGGGAGAGAGAGGACGTAGTAGGCCAGGGCCCACGTCTGCTCCTCGGTGAGCGAGTCGGCGTAGGAGGGCATGGGGGTCCCTCCGATCCCCGCCTGAAGGGTCCGGTAGACATCTTTGACGGTGAAACCCCCTTTCATTCTCCCGGGGATCGTGAAGTCATAGGGAACGATGGGGTATCCCCACTCGTCCTTCAAGGTGGCGGACGAAGGGCCGTCCCCCCGACCTGAGGTCCCGTGGCAATCGAAGCAGCCGGCCTCCTTGTAGAACTGTTTCCCCAGGGCCATGAGTTTCTGGGTCCGCTTAGGCGGTTGCGGGAGTGTCACCGGTTCGCCGGGGGGTTGGGTCTCGAAGCTCTCCGAGAGGCTTTTCACATAGGCGACCAGGGTCCACCGGTCCTGCTCGGAAAGATTCGCCCAGGAGGGCATCGAGGTTCCTGGGATGCCGTTCGTGATGGTGCGGAAGAGGTCCTGATCCGTGGGCAGGGTCAAGGTTGAACGGATCTTGAACTTGCCGCTGGTGAAATCCCTGGGCTTCGGATACAGGAGATAGGCGGCAGACCCATCCCCCCTCCCTTCTGTCCCATGACAGACGGCGCATTTCCGCTGATACACATCCTTCCCTTGAGCGAGGACTTGAGAGGCGGCCTCGGTGCCTGCCGACAAGCGTCCGGCCAGAAGCGTCGCCGCCAAAGCGAGAGAGGCTATGACTGCAACCTTCGCTCCTGTTACCCTTCCCCAAAGGGGACAGGGTTGGGCTTTGCCCATCCTCCCCTCCATGATTCCTCCTCCTTCGGCTCAATGGAATACAAATCCTCGATTCCACAAGAAAAGCAGGTCCCCTCGGGCTCGACGCCCACCGGCTTCAGGTCCCCTTCGCTGAATTTCACAGGCTCGACCCCCAGACGGTCCTGCTCCTCGTCCAGAAAACCTTCGGCGAAGGAAGCCAACTGCTGATAAAAGCCTTCTTGAGCTTTTCTTCCGAGGAGTTTGAAGAAGAGCGGCGCCCAACGCCCCAAGTGCTCGTGAAAGAACTTCTGCTGGGCTTCCCGGCAGAGATCGGCCGCCTCCTCCCCGTGGTGCGCCAAGGCATAGGCTTCTTTGTAGGCGAGGAAAGACATGAACTCCAGCTCGACGGCGATATGGTCAAGCCGATCCTTCGCCTGATCGGAGACCTCCAGGCCAAAGGCCCGGTAGAACCCGGCGATATCCCCCAGGCTCTGGGCCTGCTGGAAGATATGGGAGCACTGATACTCCGCCTCGTAGGGGGGGCATTCCTGAGAGATGAGATGCCCGAAGATCCTTCGGTACTCCTCCTGAAGGGCTTCAAGGGAAAGAGATCGAAGGGAAGCGGCAAAGGCCTCCAGGGTCTCTTGGGTCTTCTGTCCTTCATCCTCCGGGAGGAAGGGGAGGAGCCCCCTCGCCTCCTCGACGCCCTTTATCAAGAACGAAAACCGCTCCTCTTCAGGATAGAGAAAGGTCGCCGATAGGAGCCGATAGATCCTGCTCCTCGCCACCGCCACCGTTATCACCTGCTCACCCATTGTGCTCTCCCATGCTTCGCTGGAGTCAAGGGCCAGGGGTGATCGTAGGGGAGGGCTTAATGCCCTCCCAAAGCGGGCGGGGTGGAACCCCGTCCCTACAAGACCCTTCCACCCTGACCCTAGATGGAATTGAGGTGCTTCTCCGGCCGCACGTGGACCGGTTCCTCGACCGTCAAGCGGACGGCCTCTTCCCCATTCTTATCGAAGCCAATGACCGTGTCGTTGTACATGGCCCAGGGCTTTCCATTGATCTCGGTCTCGAAGACCTTTTTCCCCTCAAGGATCTCGTAGCGGAAGAGGATCTTCCGGGTCGAGCGGAAGAGCTGAAGGACGGCTAGAAGCTCCCGGGAGGGGGCAACGTACTTCTCGATCGCCTCATCGACCCCGGGACCGAACATCTGCCGGAGGTACCCCCTTGGCACCCACCGGGGCGGGATGTAGTAGACGTTAGGCTCGGTGCCGAACTGGGGGTAGAGGGGCAGGGCAACTTTCTCGACCTTGACCAGGAAATAGAGGGGATGAGACCGGTCCTCGGCCCAGTTTCCAGTCTTCTCATCGATCTTGACCAGGCCTTGGAGCCTGATCTTCCCCACACAGGCCACCATGCAACGGGCCTCGATGGGGGCGCCGTCGGGGGTCAGATGCGGATCACTCCCCTCGATCCTCGGATAGC
>JACQHM010000215.1 GCA_016199025.1 Candidatus Methylomirabilota bacterium
CGCTGGGATCGGTCGATGGCGTGTTCCCTCCGGCCGCCATGGCCACCCCTCCCCTTCCACAGAACAGAGGACACCGTCGAAGTGACCATAGGGTAATCCCCCACTAGGGTGGTGTCAAGGGGAGAGTGGACGAAGTCAGGGGCCTTCAGGTGTATCCCCACCGAAAAGTGATAAGCGCTCAGAAAGCAGCTCTACGAGGAGGCCTCGAAGAGACGGGCGATCTCGTCTCGATCAAATCGGGGGAAGGGCCTCTCTTCCCCCATCGCGACCAGCGTGATCCCCTTTTCCTGTCCCACGACCTCGCCGATGGCCACCGCCAGGATCCCCTCCTGCCGGTACCGCTCCAGGAGCCGCTCCGCGTCCTCGGGCGGTGCCGTCAAGAGGAGGGCCCCGGAGGCGATGGTCCCCAACGGGTCCAGATCCAAGGCCTCGCAGAACTTCAAGGATTCGGGGAGGATCGGGATCCTCTCTCGGAAGATCCGGAGGCCGACCCCTGAGGCTTCGGCCAGTTCGTAGAGGCCTGAGGAAAGGCCCCCTTCTGTCGGATCATGCATCGCATGAACCTTCACCGTCTCGACCCCTTTGAGGGCCTCCTTCAGGACGCTGATCCCGGGGCGGTGGAGGAAGCCCCTGGCCCGCTCCAACAGGTCCTCATCGCATCCTAAGCGCTTTAACGCTTCCTCCTTCTCCCGGGCCATGATGGCGGTCCCCTCGACGGCGATCCCCTTCGTGAGGATCACGACATCCCCTACCCGGGCCCCCGATGTGGTGACCAGCCCATCCTTCGCGACCTCCCCCAGCATTCCCCCGATCAGGATCGGGCGGCCGAGATCGGCCGTGACCTCGGTATGCCCTCCGATAACCGTGGCCCCGATGCCGGAACAGGCCTCCTCAACCTGGGCGAAGATCCCTTCGACCAGGGACTCGGTGGCCCGGCCCTCAGGGAGGAGGAGGACCATCGTGAACCAGAGGGGCCTTGCCCCCCGGACGGCCAGGTCGTTGGCGTTGACGTGGACCGCGTACCAGCCGATCTCATCCGTGGCGAAGGTGATCGGATCAACGGTCACGACGAGATACCGATCGCCAAGATCGAGGACTGCTGCATCCTCTCCGATCTTTGGCCCCACCACTACTCTGGGATCCCTCTGGGGAAGCTTTGCCAGCAGTTTTTTCAGAAGCGCTAGCGTTGGCTTCCCAACCGGCAGGTGAGCCATTTCCACGTTAAGGGAGGCTAAACGGGGCAGGCGTGATCAAGGAGAGGAGAAGGAAGAACGCGAGGACTCCCACGACCCGTCGGCGTCGATCCAGGGGGGTGACATCGTTTAACGGGGGAGGGTGCTTCAAGCCGAGGACGAGGGCGAGGCCCGCCCAGAACAGCCACCCCGGCCAGGCAAGGATCCCCATGATGGCGAGGCCAAGAAGGGTAGCAATGGCCACCTCCCGATGATGCCGGCCCAGGAGGGCGTAGCTCACGTGGCCGCCATCGAGCTGGCCGATGGGGAGGAGGTTCAGGGCGGTCACGAAGAGACCGATCCAGCCCGCAAAGGCCACCGGGTGGAGGAGCACATCGACGTTCTCGGGGAGGCTTCCCAGGGTCAACCATTGGAGAAAAGAAAATAACAGGGGCGAACCGAGGAGGATGCCGATCTGTCCCGGCGGAGATGCCGTGATGATCTCGGAGAACTTCAGGCCGATGATGAGAACAGGGAGGGCAATGACCAGGCCGGCGAGAGGCCCGGCGAGCCCCACGTCGAAGAGGGCCTTCCGATCCGTCACCGGGGATTTCATCTTGATGAAGGCCCCGAAGGTCCCGAGGCCGATGGGGGCAGGGATGAAGTAGGGAAGCGTGACCTCGACGCCGTAATACCTGGCCGTGAAGTAATGTCCCAGCTCGTGGATGCCCAGGATCAAGAGGAGGCTAAGAGCGAAGGGAAACCCGACCAGAAGGCCGGAAGGGTTGCTAAAGATATCCGCCCCCTCGTTGGCGGCCCCGACGGAGAGAGTGGTCAAGAGCGTCGCCCCTAACAGGACCAGGTTCACCCAGGGCTTCGCCGCCTTCGACCGCGGGACCGCTTTCAACAACGCGATCTCGTCCTCGTGCTGGAGCAGAGGGTAGTAGCCGTAAGGAGCGTACCGCCGGCTCAAGACCCTGATGGCCCACTCGGGGTCAACCATCAATCGTCCCCTGAAGCGGAAGGTCCCGTTGTGCACCTCCCAGTCGGAGATGGCGAAGATCCCGTCCAGCTCCCGTCCCAAGGCGAAGAGGAGACCCTCGATCGGCTCTTCCCATGTGCTCACGTCCCAACCCCACTTGTCAGTCGGCGGTCAACCGTCATCGGTTTTCACTCACCAGCTTCTTTGTTTATAGCACGCCTTGTCCGGTTGGTCAAAACTTTTCCGTGTGGTTTCTCCTTGACAACCTCCGGTTGTTCACGCTAGAACTCCGATTACCCTCTGGATCACCCATGGAACCGTCAAGGAGTCTCCACATGATGCAAAGAACAAGAACCTGGCTGGTCGTGGGGCTTGCCCTCCTGGTGGCCTTCAAGGCGAAGCCCGGCCAGATGAAGATCGCCACCGCCGGCGCCGGCTCTGCGGGCCACGCGGCGGCGGAGGCCCTTCGGAAGACCACGGGGATCGAGTACAAGCATATCCCTTACAAGGGAGGCTACCCGGCGGTGGTCGCCACGGTGCAAGGAGAAACGGACGTGGTAATGCAGCTCTCCCTCGAGGTGGTGGACATGCGCAGGGCGAAGAAGCTTCGTGCCCTGGCCACCACCGCGCCCAAGCCGCTCACGATCAGCGGCTATGGGGAGATCCCGTCCATCACCAGGGTTATATTCCTTGGAGGGCTCGAAATGGAGACAAGGCACCAGAAGGTATCCGGTAAAGATCAGGTGACGTTGGCCCTGCTTGGGGCCGGCTTTGTAGCGGATTTCTACATGCAGGCGCTGGCCTACGTGCCCCACCAGCAGGTGGTGGGGGTCTTCTCCCGGACCCGGGAGCGGGGAAGAGCCTTCGCGGGGAAGTGGCAGATCCCCCAGGCTACTGACCGGCTGGAGGAGCTGATCGCCCGGGGCGACATCGACCTCTACGTGGTGGGACTCCCCAACTTCCTCCACAAGGAGGTCTGTCTCAAACTGGCCGAGGCGGGCCGGAATGTCCTCTGCACGAAGCCCCTCGGGCGGAACGCGTCAGAGGCCCGAGCGATGTTGGAGGCGGTCCGCGCCCACGGCGTCCGCCACGGCTACCTTGAGACCGAGGTCTTCACCCCGGCGGTGGTGAAGGCCAAGGAACTGGTGGATCGGGGGGCCATCGGTGAGGTGGTGATGGTGAGATCACGGGAGGCCCACTTCGGTTCCCACTCACCTTACAACTGGGACCCGGAGCTGGCCGGCGGCGGGCCCCTCCTCCTCCTTGGCAGCCACAACGTGGAGTTCTCGCGCTTCATGCTGGGGAAGCCCCGGGCAGTAGAGGTCTTCGCCTGGACCGCCACGCTGGTCCATCAGGCCCCCATCGAGGACAGCGCCCTGATGCTGATCAGGTTCGAGGGGGGGAAGATGGCCCAGGTGGAGGTGAACTGGACGACCCGCTCAGGGCTGGACCTCCAGAACGAGATCACCGGGCGGGATGGGGCCATCTACACCGATGTGACAGGTGCGACCGGCATCCGGGCCTTCACCTTGAAGGACGCGGGGTACGTGCTGGAGAAGGCGACGGTCTCCACCGGTTGGATCCAGCCTGTCCCCGAGGAGCCGTTCATCTACGGCTACGTGGGTCACCTGAAACACTTCGTGGACGCGGTGCGGGAGGGGAGGCCGTTCGCGGAGACCTTCGAGGACGGGTACGTGGTGAACGCCATCATCGACGCCGGCTACCGCTCGGCCCGGTCAGGGCGCTGGGAACCGGTGGAGGTCGAGTAGTTCATCACGGGGATGGGAGGAAACCTGGGTGGCAGATTCTTAGGAGAACATGAGGCCATGGGGAAAAACCACGACGATGCCGGTGTGCGGTCTTCGTTGCCCCGAGGTGGGGTGGAGACTTCCGCCCCCTGGTATCATGGGATCACGCGGTACCAGTGGCTGGTGCTGACTGTTGCCTCCCTCGGCTGGGCCTTCGACACCATGGACCAGTGGTTGTATGTCCTGGCGCGTCAGCCCGCCCTTAGAACGCTTCTTGGGCCTTTAGCCAGCGACGCCGACGTCGCGTACTACGGGGGCATCGTGCAGACTTGTTTGATCTTGGGCTGGGCGACGGGTGGGGTGTTCTTTGGCATGGTCGGCGACCGCTGGGGACGGACCCGCACCATGGCGGTCACAGTCCTCCTCTACGCCGGGTTCACCGGGTTGTCGGGGCTCACCCAGACCTGGCAGCAGTTCGCCGCCTGCCGGTTCCTCACAGGACTGGGCGTTGGGGGGGAATTTGCCGCGGGCGCCTCGTTGGTAGCGGAGGTGTTCCCCGAACGTGCGCGTGCAAAGGCGTTAGGCCTGATGCAAGCCGCTGCCGCCATCGGGAACATGATGGCTGCGGTCATCAACCTGACCATCGGTGCCGCGCCCTGGGGTGGGTGGCGGTGGGTGTTCGGCGTCGGGGTGCTGCCGGCCTTCCTAGTGTTCATCATTCGGCTCATGGTCAAAGAACCTGAACGCTGGCAGCACGCCCATGAGATCGCCGCCCGTGGACAGCAAAAACTTGGTGCGATCCAGGACCTGTTCACCTCACCGGACCTTCGCCGCCATACCCTGGTCGGTGTCTCCCTGGCCGCTGTGGGGGTCGTGGGCTTCTGGGGCATCGGCACCTGGTCACCGGACTTGCTGCGACAGGCGCTCAACCCCCAAAACCTGCCCGACCTGAAGCCTGCCGTCGAACGTGCGGCCAGCTTGAGTATCATGGGGCAAAACGCGGGGGCGTTCTTCGGCATCCTCGCCTGGGCGCTCCTCGCCGAGCGGATCGGGCGGCGTGGTGCGTTCCTCGCCGCCTTCCTAGGCTGTATGGTAGTCGTGCCCCTAACCTTTTCCCTCGTCACTTCCTTCACCCATGCGGTGTTCCTCTTTCCCCTGATGGGCTTTGTCACGACCTCCCTCTTCGCCGGGTACACCATCTATTTTCCCGAGCTCTACCCCACCCGACTCAGGGCGACCGGCACAGGGTTCTGCTACAACGTGGCCCGCTACCTGGCCGCCGCGGCCCCTTACACCTTTGGGAGGCTCCGAGCCGTGTACGGCATCCGCCAGGCCGCCACGATCATGTCCACCGTATTCCTCCTTGGGATCGTCACCCTGGCCTTCGCCCCGGAGACGAAGGACAAGCCGCTGCCGGAGTAACCCCTTCGTAAGCCATCAGCTTTCAGCCGTCAGCTTTGCAGCCGCCAGCGAATTGTCGCCCTTTTTGTCAGAAATCTTTCGTTGACAGGGGGAAAATGACAGGCTATAAGGGGCTATAACGCCGTTTGATTATTAGCCAAACAGGTGGGAGGGGAGGCTCCCGCCGTCCATGTTTCCCAGTTCCGTCTCCACAGTTCACAAGGGGGGGGTGAGAGCCGATACATGTTCCTTGGAGGGGTGGTCATTTAAGGGTGAGAAAAGGCTATGAGAAGGAGGCGGACGATGCACACGCAACGATACTCGACGGTTCTGATCGCGCTGCTGTTGGTCCCGTTGGCAGTTGGGGGGGGAGCGCCGGTCGCCTCGGCCCAGCAGCCTGGCGATCCCGGCCTGGAAGAACTGGTGTCGAACGTCTTTCCAGGCATTGTCACGGACACCATGCTGTTGGACACCGCTAAAGATCCCAACAACTGGATCCTCTACGGGCGGGACTACTCCCACACCCGCTACAGCCCCTTGAGCGAGATCAACACCCAAACGGTCAGGCGCCTCGCCCCCAAATGGATCGTGTCCTTCGGGCAACTGGACAGCCAGGGGAGCCAGGCGATGGCTTTCAACGGGAACGTGTATGTGACCTCGTCCTACAACCACGCCTTTCGGGTGGATGGGGGGACCGGCCGGGTCGTCTGGCGCTACGACCACCCGCTGCCAGGTGATCTTGCTCCACACCTCTGCTGTGATGTGGTGAACCGGGGCGTAGCCCTCTACAAGGACAAGCTCTACATGGCCACCCTCGATGCCCATGTCGTGGCCCTTGATGCCAGTAGCGGTAGGGTTGTATGGGACAAGAAGGTTGGCGATTACACCTACGCGGAGAGTCTCACCGTGCTGCCGCTGGCTGTGAAGGGCAAGATCATCGTCGGCACCTCCGGGGCGGAGTTCGGGGTGCGGGGCTGGATCACGGCTCTAAACGCCGAGACCGGCGAAGAGGTGTGGAAGACCTATACCGTCCCAGGGCCTGGTGAGCCGGGTAACGAGACCTGGCCGGGCGAGTCCTGGAAGTACGGTGGGGGGTCGGCCTGGATCACCGGCTCGTATGACCCCGAACTGAACACCGTCTTCTGGGGGGTGGGTAACCCGGGGCCCTGGGACCGGCATGTCCGCCTGGGGGACAACCTCTACACCAACTCGACCCTGGCGCTAGATCCCGATACGGGGAAGATCAAATACTGGTTCCAGTACACCCCCAACGACCCGTACGATTATGACGGGGTGAACGAGGCGGTCCTGGCCAATGTCGAGGGCCGGAAGGTGTGGCTGCACGCCGATCGGAACGGCTATTTCTACGCCATTGACCGGACCAACGGCAAGTTCATCTATGCCGTGCCTCTGGGGAAGATCAACTGGAACAAAGGCTTCACCAGGGAAGGGCGGCCGATCTTCAACTGGCCGGAGATGGACGTGGTCTATGACCGGGTGACCGAGGGGATCTACCCGGCCCTGTTCGGCGGGAAAGAGTGGAACCCTATGGCCTATAACCCCCACACCATGACCGTCTACGTGCCGGCTTATAGCGACATGAGCACAGATTACCAGGCCAAAAAGCAGGAATGGCGACGTGGCGAGCTGTTCCTGGGGCTCAAGGTCATGCGATGGACGGGAGGTGGGGGTTCCTTGCGAGCCCTCGATGCCCGGAACGGTGAGCTCAAATGGGCCCACTCGAACCCGATGCCGTTCAGGAGCGGCATTCTGGTCACGGGCGGGAACCTGGTCTTCGCCGGTGACGTGGATGGCCACCTCATGGCCTTCGATGCCACCACCGGGCAGATGCTCTGGAAGTTCAACTGCGGCTCCGGCATCTATGGCGGGGCGACCACCTACACGGTGGACGGCAGGCAGTACGTCTCCATCGTCGTAGGCTCGTCCGGTGCGAATGCGGAGAACACCAACAAGGAGTGGCTCAAGACCCACCAGAAAGGTGGCATGCTGATCACCTTTGGGTTGGTGGATTAAGGTTCGCTGAGAGCGAGGGGTAGCACAGCCAGCGTGCTACCCCTCGCCCTCTTGACGACCCGGCCCGCCCCAAAAGACTGCCACAACGGTCCACCCCTCGAATCTGCCTTCCTTCCCCCATTTTCAGAGGTTTACAGAAGTCGATTCGCATCGTATGATGGAGGATACGACGGGCCACTATCGAGATGTTGTTGAAGGGAGGCGGGCGATCAAGACCTGTTCTGCCTAGAGCTTCCCAAGACCTATCATCGGACGGCACGGGCTGGGAAAGGAGGTGCGACCTTGACGGACCACATGGGCATCAACCTTCGCGGGTGGGCCTTGATCCTGGGGGCCTCCAGCGGCTTCGGCGAGGCGACAGGCCTGGCCCTGGCGGAAGCAGGCATGCATATCTTCGGCGTGCACCTGGATCGGAGGGCGACGCTTCCCAACGTGGAGCGGATCATCAGGGAGATCAAGGGGATGGGGCAGGAGGCCGTCTTCTTTAACGGGAACGCCGCCGATCCCGACAAGCGGAAGGAGGTCCTGGATGAGATCGAGAAGATCCTGGAGAGGCGTGGAGAACCCCAGGGGGTACAGGTCCTCCTCCACTCCTTAGCCTTCGGGACGCTGAAGCCCTACATCGCCGAAGACCCCAAAGATGCCATCACCCAGGCCCAGATGGACATGACCCTGGACGTCATGGCCCATAGCCTTGTCTACTGGGTCCAGGACCTGATAAGCCGCAAGCTCATGGGGCAGGGGGGCAGGGTCTTGGCCATGACGTCTTCCGGCGGCTCGCGGGTCATCCCTACCTATGGCGCCGTCTCGGCGGCCAAGGCTGCGTTGGAATCCCACATCCGCCAACTGGCCATGGAGCTGGCCCCCTACGGGATCACCGTGAACGCCATCCGCGCCGGGGTGACGGATACGCCGAGCCTCCGCAAGATCCCCGGCCACGAACAATTGATCGAGATCTCCACAGCGCGGAACCCACACAAGCGCTTGACAACTCCCAAGGACGTGGCCGCCGCCATCGTTGCCCTCTCCCATCCCAACACCTCCTGGGTGACAGGGAACGTCATCGGCGCCGATGGCGGGGAGGACATCGTCGCCTGACCACAGCCGCATCAAGTTGTAGAAGGAGACTTAAGGATCTGTAAGGAGGGAAGATGCGAGAGGACCTTCCCGTGTACCGTATGGGGCACGTTGCCCTGAACGTGACCGATTTAGCCCGATCGGAAAAGTTTTATGTCGAGCTCCTCGGCATGCGGCCCGTCTGGAGGAGTGAGGGAGAGATCGTTTTCTTAGAGTGCGGGAACGATGATCTTGCCCTCATCCAGCTCCCGAAAGCCCGGGGGGAGGCGTATTCACAGCATCAGCCCTTCCAGTTCCTGAACCACATCGGCTTTCGGGTCAGGACGAAAGAGGCGGTGGACCAAGCGGCCGAGGCGATTCGCTCCAAAGGCATCGTCATCCAAGACGGCCCTCGAGACCACCGGGACGGGAGCCGTTCCTTCTACTTCGAGGACCCTGACGGGAACTCCATCCAGATCCTCTGGGACCCCCGCCGCGAATCCCCATGAACGTCAGTGTTCCGCCGGACGCCTCCATAGGGGGAGTTCCCGGAGAGGGCCGCCTGTTTCTGTTCCGCCTCTTCCTTTAGGATCGGATGAGGGTAGCGATGCCCGAAGGCTCTACCGGGATCTGCTCCACAGGGAGGGGGTATTGGAACGACGCTAATCTTTTGCGTCCGAGAGGGAGAGGATGTAGGCCACCAGCTTCCAGATCTGCTCGTCGGTGAGCCTACCTTTAAATCCTGGCATCTTGCTCTGACCGTCGGCCATGACTTTGAACAAAAAGTCCTTATCGAGTTGCCGGCCTCTGAGTTTCGGACCCAATTTAGGCCTCCCCTCCTGCCCGTGGCAGTAGAAGGTGCAGTTCCTGTTGTAGATGGCCGCCCCTTCCTGGATCACCGCCGGGTCTTTGAGATCAACCTGGGGAGTGTTCCCGCCGGCCTGTTGGGCTTCTGCCAGGGTCGGCCACCCGATGATCGCTGGATCATCCCCTGAGAGGGGCACCAGGGTGAAGAGCATGGTGAGCCCCACCAGGATGGTCCCCACAATCCACCGTTGCTGTCGTTGCACCGCGAATCCTCCTTTCCATGGATGAGGTTGCCTAACGTTCAGCCGTTAGTCGAAAGAGATGAGGCCTTGCCGGTCCACTTCTAGGACGAGAGAGGAGGCAACAATCCCGAACCGGCTTCTCCATAACTCACGCATCTTCTCGCCGATCTCCTCGCCTTCACCCTTCGCTAAGGCGATGATGGTGGAGCCGGCCCCGCTCAAGAAACAGGCCAGGGCCCCTCTTTTCAGTCCCTCCTCCATGACCTCTAGCATCCCAGGGAGGAGCTTCGCCCGGTAGGGCTGGTGAAGGCGGTCCTTGGCCCCTTCGGCCAACAGATCCAATCGTCCTGTGACAAAGCCGGCCAGCATCAGAGCCTGGCGGCTTAAGTTGAAGACAGCGTCACGTAATGGAACTTCGTTGGGGAGGATCCTTCGGGCCTCTCTGGTGGGGATCTCGACAGCGGGGATCACCGCCACGGCCTTAATCCCCTCCGGGAAGGGGAGCTGGACGTAAAGGACCTGCCCCTCGACCAAGGCAGAAGCGGTGAAGCCGCCCAAAAGCGAGGGGGTGACGTTGTCGGGATGTCCCTCGAAGCTGACGGCGAGCTTGAGGATCGCTTCGGGCGGGAGGTTGGTTCCGGCCAGCTTGGCGGCCGCAACGATCCCCCCCAGGATGGCCGTCCCGCTGGATCCTAAGCCTCTCTTCAACGGGATCTGGTTCTTCAATCGAAGCCTGAGGCCCTTGGGATGGTAACCGATCTGTTCGAAAGCAGCTAGGGCGGCGCGAGAGGCCAGATTCTTCGTCCCATCCCTCGTTAAGGTTTCACTCCCTTCCCCTTCCACGGTCAGCGTGATCCCATGCTCCGCTTCCTCCAATTCCAGGGTATTGTAAAGGGAGAGGGCAAGCCCCAACGTATCGAACCCGGGCCCCAGATTCGCCGTCGAAGCCGGCACCCGCACCACCACTTTCTTCATCGACGCCTCCCTTGGTTTATGTCAGGTGATGGAGTCCACTATAGCCCAACTGATCGGATGGGGCAAGTCGAAAGCAGCCATCTTGAATTCCCTTGACTTCGTGGGCCCTCCTCGGTATAACACCCTTAAGCGGACGGGGAGGCTGGATGATCGAGGGAAAAAGGATCGGCTTCATCGGTGCCGGGAACATGGCCGAGGCCCTGACCCGGGGCCTGTTGAAGGCTCGCCTGTGTTCGTCGGAGGCGATCTTTGCCTCGGATGTGAAGGAGGACCGCCTCCGGATCTTCGAAGAGGCTTTCGCTATCCAGACGTTCCGGGAGAACGCCCAGGTGGCGGCTCGGGCGGAGATCCTGCTGTTGGCCGTGAAACCTCAAGACATGGGAGCGGTCCTGGAAGGCTTGACCCCCTTCGTGGATGAAACAAAGACCCTGATCTCCATCGCCGCGGGGGTCCCGATCGCCTTCATCGCCCAACGGCTGGCGAAGAAAGCGAGGATCATCCGGGTCATGCCCAACACCCCTGCCTTGGTTCTGGAAGGTGCGGCGGGGATCGCGAAGGGTGAACACGCGACGGAGGAGGACCTCGCCATCGCCCTCCAGATCTTTCAGGCGGTGGGGAGGGCGGTGGTCGTGGAGGAGAGGCTCCTGGACGCCGTCACCGGATTAAGCGGGAGCGGCCCGGCCTACGTGGCCGTTGTCGTCGAGGGGTTAGCCGACGGCGGGGTTCGGATGGGGCTCCCCCGGGACGTGGCTTTGACCCTGGCGACCCAGACGGTTCTCGGGACGGCGCGGATGATCCTGGAGGGGAAGAAAGCCCCGGCAGAGCTGAAAGACATGGTGGCCTCGCCAGGGGGGACGACCATCGCCGGGCTCCACGCGTTAGAGCGGGGGGGCCTCCGGGCGGCGTTGATGGACGCTGTGGAAGCGGCGACCAGGCGTTCCCAAGAATTGGGAAAGAACGGCTGAGAGATGTTCCTCATTGCCAATTTGCTCGATGCGGTTGCCTTCATCTTGGACAAGCTTCTGTGGCTCTACATGTGGGTCATCATCATCCGGGCCTTGATCTCCTGGGTGAACCCGGATCCGTGGAATCCTCTTGTCCAGTTCCTCTACCGTGCCACGGAGCCGGTCCTCCAGCCGATCCGGCGCCTCCTCCCCATGACCTTCAGCCTGGATATTTCCCCGGTCATCGCCATCTTCGGGATCTATTTTCTTCAGATCTTCCTTGTCCGCTCGCTCTATCAGCTCGCCAACCTCTTCAGGTGACGGAGGAGCAATGAACCAACTGACCCCCCTTGACATCACCCAGCGTGAGTTCGGTAAGGCCCTGCGGGGCTTCGACCCCAGGGAGGTGAAGGCCTTCCTGGAGGAGGTCTCCCAGGAGCTGGAACGGTTCGTCCTGGAGAACGCTGAGCTTTCTGAGCGGATCCGAAAGCTAGAAGGGGAGCTTCGCGCCTACCATGAGCGGGAGGAGGCCTTGAAAAATACCCTCCTGACGGCCCAGCGTCTCACCGAGACCTTGAAGGAAAGCGCCAAGCGAGAGGCAGAGCTTCTCGTCAAAGAAGCGGAGCTCAAGGCTGAGCGGGTCCTCGAGCAGGCCCAACAGCGCCTCACCCGCGTCCAGGTGGAGATCATGGAGTTGGAGCGCCAAAAGAACCTCTTCCAGGCCAAACTCCGCTCCGCGATCAAGCTGCACCTGGACCTCCTGGAGGCCGATGCCGAGAAGGAGGCTCATCGGGAGGCGAGGCGATCTGAAGGCCCCCCCCGATCGGCGGAAGCAGCCACCAGGGCCACCGCCGAACCTCCTCAGAGGCCCGTCCCCAATGTCGGTCAACCTGGACCTCCGCCAAAACGGCCCTGACGTGACCTTCCCCCTTTCCGTCCACCCTCGGGCCTCACGGGACGAGGTGGTTGGCGTCCAGAACGGAGCCTTGAAGCTCCGGGTTGCCGCCCCCCCTGTCGAAGGTGAGGCCAACGAGGCGTGCCTCCGCTTCCTCGCCAAAACCCTCGGCCTCTCCCGCTCGCGGCTAGAGATTGTGAAAGGGGAGAGGTCCCGCCACAAGGTCATCCGGGTCAAGAACGTGCAGGTCGAGGACCTCCTAGAGCGGCTCTCCACGTTGGAACGGCCCTAGAGATCGCTTCAAACCCCCTCGCAATGTAGGGGAGCCCCTCTGTGGGCTCCCGTCGAATGGGCGGCCGCAGAGGGCCGCCCCTACAAGAAACGGGTTTTGAAACCAGTTCTAGGGGGCCTTCCGCACCACATCAAAGGTGAAGAGGAGGGGCTTGGCCTCAGCACCGATGTAGAAGGAGGACAGCTCGAGGAGGAGGGTCTTGGAATTCGGGGGAAGCTCGTGGAAGAGGAGAAGCCCCTCCCGCTCCTTGTTCGGGGAGAGGGCGACATACCCGGAGAAAATGGAGGCCTGGATGCTGGGGAGGGTTCCTGCCTGTTGCTTCTCTTCGGTCAACTGGAGGTAAAAATCCTCGTAGCGAAGGGGGAAGACCCGGAGGCGATCCTGGTCGGTGAGGCTGACCTGTTGGGGGTCGAAATAGACCGTCTCCTGGCCGCGGTTCTCCAGCTTCAAGAGGAAGGCGAGGGGCTTGGGCGAAGAGAGTGGGAGCGCTTCAAAGGGGTTGACGAGACCAGGCCGGTTTTTGTAGTACCAGGCGATGGACTCGAAGGAAAGCCATTCCACCACCAAGGTGATGTCCTTTTCGCTGTAGACAATCCGCTCCCCGACCGTCCGGCTGTCGGGAAGGGGCTGGGGGCCTGGCCGTAAGAAGGCTTCCCCCCCGGGACCCGAGGCGCACGCCGCAAGTGTGCCCGCCAAGAGGGTTGCCCCCACCGCTTGTCTGAACCACATCCTCATCGGCATCCGTTCAAGAGAAAAAGGGGCAAGGGTCTCTCCATGTCTCCCCTTGCCCCTTGTCCCTCGTTTCTTGCCCGCTAGTAGATTCTCATGGCCCGGAGCCTCGCCACCCTGGCCTCGATGGGGGGATGGGTGGAGAACCAGTTGACGAAGCTTCCCCCCCGTAAGGGGTTCACGATGAAGAGGTGGGCGGTGGCGGGGCTGGCGTTCATGGGGACGATCCGCGAGGCTTGCTCCAATTTCTCCAGGGCGTTGGCGAGGGCCCAAGGCTTCTTCGTGAGGGAGGCCCCCGACGCATCCGCCTGGAACTCCCTGGTCCGGGAGATGGCCATCTGGATCAGCATTGCCGCGATGGGGGCGATGATGGCCATCACAATCAAGCCGAGGATGCCGCCTCCCCCTTCGTCATCGTCGCTTCGGGACATGCCCAGGAAAGCCCCCCAGCGGAGCATGTTGGCGATCCACATGATGGCGCCGGCTAACGTGGCGGCGATGGCCATGGTCAGGGTATCCCGGTTCCTGACGTGGGCCAGTTCGTGAGCCAGGACCCCTTCCAACTCCTCCTCATCCAGGATCCGCAAGATCCCCTGGGTGACGGCCACGGCGGCATGGTCAGGCGAGCGACCCGTGGCAAAGGCGTTGGGGGTCTCCGTCGGAATCAGGTAGAGCCGGGGCATGGGCATCCCCGCCCGCTGAGTGAAGTTCCGGACCATCTGAGAGAGCCTGGGGGCCTCGGCCTCGGAAAGCGCCTTGGCCCCATACATGGCCAGGACGATCTTATCCGAGAACCAGTAGGCACCCAGGTTCATCAGGGCGGCAAAGACCAGGGCGATCGTCATTCCCCCCCGGCCTCCCAAGCCTCCTCCCAGGAGGAGCAACAGGCCGGTCAAAAGGCCTAACAGGGCTGTCGTCTTCAGCGCATTGTTC
>JACQHM010000214.1 GCA_016199025.1 Candidatus Methylomirabilota bacterium
CCTCGTAGCTCTCGTGGGGCAGCTCGAAGGTGCAGCGGGTCGTCCTCCCGGCCACCACGGAGACCTGTTGGACCCTTTCAAAGGAGCCGTAGACATCCCTATAGATGGTATGGTAGGTGCTCGTCCGGCGAGGGTCCGCCATCAGCCCTTTCAACACCAGCGTGTATTCGCCGGCCGGGAGCTCAAGAGTCTTCCCCTCGAACGTGATAGGGGCCGTTTTCTTCAACTCCTTGATGGAAAGGCTCAGGCTGTGGTGATAGTTTGTGTGATAGCTGAGTCTGACCTCCAGGATGCCCTTCTCTTTCTTCTTGTTGAACAGGTCTCGCATCACCTCTTGCCTCAGGATTAGGAGGAAGGAAGAACTTCCTGCCAGGTGCCGGCCTTAGGTTTATAAGGACACGGCGGATTCGATCCCGAACTTGTATCGCAAGGGGCCAACTTGAGCAGGGCCGCATCGAAGTGGACCTTGCTATCCCGATCCAGAGTGACCTTTCTCCCGATGAGCGAGCCGAAGATGCCGAAGCTCGGATCAGACGTTTCGGTGGTCCTGGCGATCCTGATGTCGGTGCTCGGGGCGTAGATGGCCCCGAAGAACCCCAGATCCTTATCGGAAGACACCCCATCTCCTTCGCCGGTACAGGGGACATAGGAGGCTCCATAACAGGAATAGATCAAGAGGTTGGTCGGAAGGCCAGCCGAGCCGTCGGCGTTGACGTTGACCATCGCCTCCTTTTTCAGATCGAGCTTGCCGTTGATATAGATCTTGACCTGCCCGGCCGGGCTGATCCTCATCGTGGCCTCTTTTTCCAGTTTGATGCTGAGGTCGCCGTCTTTGTAGAAGGAGTAGGTCCCAGGAGCCAAGACGATGGTCCCCCTTTCGCCGACGTCTAACTTGCCGTAGCTTGCAGGAAAGCTTGTAGGATTTAACGTCACCGTGTCGTTATCGTGCACCGTGACGTTCGACCCTGAAGGGAATGTAAACGAAACAGGCGGCAATGTCACAGGAGTGGAAAAAGCGTTTGGCGTTTCAACCCCCGTCACGCTGGCGCCGCTTTGTTTCGTGATGGTTTCTCTTGCGACGGCATTGCATTTCACCGTTGCGCCCGACTTCAACGTGATGTTGGCATTGCTCCCAATCTCAGCTTTCGTTCCAGGAGTGCTAGGGTTATACGCACCTTGGCTGGAATCGTAGCTATCGACCACGCTATTTTCGCCGATATCAAGAGTCGTCCCCGTGCTGTTCCCCCCGAACAGGGCCGTGTTGAAAAGGGAGCCCTTCAGGGTGACCTTGACCTTGGCCTGAGCCTTGCTGGCTGAAGTGCTGTTCGGCACATAGCCGGTGGACTCGATGATCCTCTGGTCGAGGGTGGCTCCCCAGTTGACCGTCCTGGTGAAGGTGCCGGAACCTAAGGGCACGTCACTCAGGGAGGAACAGATCGCCCCAGCATTGAGATCGGAGAGGGTTTTGTTCAGACCGGCATCGGCCAGGTAGAAGGCCTGGATGGCGTTCCGCTCGTTGAAGGCGATCTGAGTCTCCGTCGAGGAGATCGTCATGAAGGTCGTCCCGAGGAGGAGCATGATCCCCATGATGAGGAGGACAATGACCAATGCGGCCCCCCGCTCAGGGAGCTTCAAGGGGCAGGCTTCACAGGATCGACTGGGAAGCTGTCGCATCTTCCGCCTCACAACCCCAGGTTCCTCGGCCTGACCTCTGACCTCAAGGCATACGAGCGAGGCCCCTCCCTTGGGAGGGTGTCAGAGGCAGTGAGGGTGATGGTGATCCGCCTGATATCTTTGAGGCTTCCAGACGCGACAGGGGCCGCGAGCAAGCTATTGTTCGCGTCATAGTAGGCAAAGGTCAGCCCGGAGATCTTCACGGCGAGAGGGTGAAGCTGACCGCCCCCACCATCCCTCTTCAGGGTATAAGCATAAGGGGGGCAGGTCTCCCCGGAAGGGGCCTCGCACACGAGACTGTATCTGATGGTCTTCGACCTCAAGACCTGACTCCTCGGGGCATAGCTCCATGACAGAGCAGGCGTGAAACTGATAGTGTGCGGGGTCGTGATTTTATTGACGCTGGTCGCCGTCACCTGCTCCCATTTGGCCCCGTCCGTGATGTAGAAGGAGTCGTTGACAAAAAACCCTGATGCCGAAGTGACCGTGATCGAGGTCGCCCCGGGATTCGCCCAGGTGATCAGACTCGTGGACGCATTGTCCAGGTCTGCGAGAAACCGGACCTCTGTTTGGTTGGCGAGGACCATCGGAACGATCTGAGAGGGGGTCGTCCCAGTCGGAACCTGGGATCCAGCCATCCGAAGCTCCCGGATGAGCCGGTCCATGGCCACCCGGGCGTTCTGTTGAAGATCCGTGTCCGCCTCCCCCTTGTTAAAGGTTGACTGGTTGGTCTCGAACATCATGTAGATCGTCACCGTGATGAGGGCGGAAATCGCCGCCGCCACTAAGATCTCGATGAGGGTGAAGCCTCTGCTACTGCTGCGCCACATAGGTGACCAACTGGGCCTCTTTGCGCCCCGTTCGCTCCGTCCAGTTCACGGTGACCGTGATCCTCCTTAAGTCCGACGTTTCTTGAACGACGGCGATGGTTCCCGATCCTGAGGGTAATCCTACAGCAGTGATATCATCTCTCCACTTCCGGCAATTCGTGGAGACGGAGTCGGTCCCAGAACCACAGGCGCCGGTGCTCCGGCCGTCATAGGAGGCGAGATTGCCAAAGGATTCGTTCCTGAGGATCTCCATCATCTCCTGGGCCAAGGCCGTCGCCCGGGTGATCTCTCCTCCATACTTGACATTCTGATAGGCGGACGGAAACATCCCGGCGAGGGCCAGAATGGCGATGGCCATGACGGCCGACGCGATCAAGACCTCCAGCAGCGTGAGGCCCTGTTCCTGACCAAGGGTACGCATCGTTAGCAGCTCTCCTTGCACACGAGGACCCTTCCCGTCGAGGCGGTTCTGACCTGATAGATCCCGATGGAATTGGCCAGGGTGACCGTCGCCCCGTTCACTTCCCCTTTTGTCTCAAAGGTGATGGCCGTGACGTTCGGGTCCATGCTCACCCCTCCGGCGAAAGGGAGCCCTTTCGAATCCGAGACCCAGCTTGCCTCCTCCCGTTCAATGACGTAGCCGTTGGCCGGAACGGTCGTGGTGCATCCCGTGAAACAGACCCTCTGGCGCTTTTGCAGGGTGACCGCCTTCTGGCGGGCGAGGCGGAGGTCGCCGGCCAACTGCCAGGCGGCGGCCCTCAGACGATAGGCTTCGATGGTCCTTTGGAAGAAAGGGATGGAGGCGATGGCCAGGATGACGGTGATGGCGATGGCGATGAGTAGCACGGCGACGGTGAAGCCCCTCGGCGGATCGGTCGAGGGCCGAAGGGCGATGGAGGACCTTCCCTGCATGGTTCCGCTCCACCCTCCTCTGGAAGACCGCCGAGTTTTGACCAGTCCCCCCGTTAGACCTGATAGCTCCTCCCTTCCTCCATGAGCTGGATCGGCGAGTTGGTCACCTGCTGAAGTTCCTCGGCGATCTCCTTCAGGAACTGCGGTTTGACATGATAAATATAGATGGGAATCCGGGGATCCACTTTTTTCAGTTCCTCCCGGAGACTGTCCGGGGTCAGGTGCTTGCTGGCATTGGCCACGGCCTTGTAGCGGTTCGGGAAAGAGGACTCTGTGATGATCGCCTTCAGGGATTGCATGGATCGTGCCACCCTCCAGACTTCGTCCGTCGGGCCGGTGTCGCCGGTGTAGAGGAGCGCGTTGCCGTCCCGCTCCACGAAGAACCCGACCGCCTCGACCACATGATCGACCCGGACGGCCCTAATCGTATAGTCCCCGATCCTGAACGGGACTCGCTCGGGGATGGCCATGAACTCCAGGGTTGGGGAGGAGGGGGAAGGGAGGCGGGTGAAGTCGGGCCACAGGATATCATTGAAGAGATGGTCCTTCAGGTCCTTCAGCACCTCCTGGAGGCTGTAAACAAGGACGGGCTTCTCACGGCACCCGAAGACATTGTCTGCCAGGAAGGCCAGTCCCGCCGTGTGGTTGATGTGAGCGTGGGTCACGAGGATATGGTCGATCCTGGCCTGTTCTTCCAGGGACAAGGAGGAGGTCACGGATCCCGCGTCCAAGAGCAGCTCCTCATCGATCAGGAAGCTGGGATGGTGGAACCCCGGGGCCTCCCCCCCGAAGCAGCCAAGGACTCGAATCCTCATGGTCTCCCTCGCTTAGATCCCCCCATCGGACGGCTGGCTTCTGATCTTCCCGTCGGCGTGGGCCCTGAAGAAGGCTGTGACCACGTCCGGGTCAAATTGAATGCCGGCGAACCGTTGGAGTTCGGCCAAGGCCCTCTCGTCAGGAAACCGTTTTCGGTACGGCCGGTCCGTCGTCATGGCGTCGAAGGTATCAACCGCCGCGATGATCCTGGCCGCCAGGGGGATCTCCTGCCCCTTCAGGCCATCCGGGTATCCCTTCCCATCCAGTCGCTCCTGGTGGTGGCGGACCGTCGGAACCACCGGCTTCAACTGTTTGACGCGGGAGAGCAGCTCTGCCCCGATAGTGGTGTGGGCCTTCATCATCACATACTCGGCCTCGTTCAGGCCCACCTCCTTCCGGAGGATGGCATCGTCAATGCCGATCTTGCCCACATCGTGGAGGATGGCCCCGAGGCGGAGGTGCTCCAACTCCTCCGGCGAAAGGCCCATCGCTTCCCCGACGGCAACAGCATACTGCTGCACCCTTTTTACATGACCGCCCGTATAGGGATCTCGGCGCTCGATGGCCTCGGCCAAGGTCTCGATGGTGCTTAAGAAGGTGGTCCGGACCTCCTCAAAGAGCCTGGCGTTCTCCAAGGCGATGGCCACCTGATTGGCCAGAGCGCCGAAGAGCTCGATGTCCTCCTGCCCAAAAAGCCGACCGTTGAGCCGGTTGATCGCCTGAAGGACGCCGATGATCTTCCCCTTGCTCTTGACGGGAAGGCAGGCCATGTTTTTCGTGATGAACCCGGTCCGCTCATCGGCTCCCCGGTAGAAACGGGCATCCCGGGCCACATCGTTGACCACCAGGGGCTGACCCTCCTTCGCCACCCAGCCGGCAATCCCCTCCCCTACCTTCAGGCGGATCTCCTTGACCTGCTCCCCTTTCTCCCCTAAGGCAACCTCGAAGACCAGCTCTTGGGCCTCCTCGTCCACCAGGAGGAGGGAGCCAACCTCGCACTCCATCAGGCGGACGATGGCTTCCATGGCCCGTCGAAGGACCTCCTTTGTCTCCAGGGTTGAATTCAGGATGGCGGAGAGCTCCATGAGGGTGTTCAACTGGGCCACCTTCCGCTGGGAGGTCTCGAGGAGGCGGGCGTTCTCCATGACGATGGCGATCTGGTGGGTGATGGGGAGCAAGAGGTCGATATCCGCCTGGGTGAACGGGGAGCCATCCCGCTTGCCCTTAAGGTCCAGAAGCCCCACCACCTGCCCTGCGGCTTTGAGGGGAAGCGTCAGGCAGGAAGGGTTGAGCACCGCCTCTCCCCGCTCGACCACCGGGGCGGCCAGCTCCGGGGGAAGCGGATCCTGGCAGATCTTTCCCTCCACGGCACCTTCCCCCCCCTCCACTTTGAAGATGACTTCCCCCGTCTCCCGATCGAGCTGGAGGAGGGAGCCGGAAGAGGCCCCCACCTCCCGCACGATGAGCTCCAGGTAGAAGGCCAACAGACTGTCGATCTCGAACGTTGCCATGGACGCGTTGCTCACCTCCTGGATGAGGCGAAGCTGGATCTCGTGACCCTGAAGCCTCTTGTGAAGGGTTTCGTGATCTTCTTTCTTCCTGACTCCCACCCTCGATCTACGAACCGGCATCCTGGCTCCCCCTTTCGAGCATCGCGGCCTTGACCTGGGCCACAAAGGCCCCTACCCTTTGGACCAAGTCGGTCCTTCCCAGATGCTCCTCCACCCTGGCCACGATGGCCGATCCGACAATGACCCCATCCGCATACGAAGCGACCACCCGAGCCTGATCAGGGGTTCCGATACCAAAGCCGACAGCCACAGGGGTCTTGGTCTTGGCCTTGATCCGAAGGACCGCCTGGCCGACGCCCTCGGCCAGGCGATCGCGGGCTCCAGTCACCCCCCTGAGCGACACGTAGTAGATGTACCCTTTCGAGGCGTCAGCAATCTGGTCAATCCGGGCCTCCGAGCTCGTGGGGGCCAGGAGGAAGATCGGATGGAGGCCAGCCTCTTCGCTGGCTTGACGGAGCTCCCCGGCTTCCTCCGGGGGCAGGTCGGGGAGGATGACGCCGTCTACCCCTGCCGCGGTTGCCTCTTTGACGAAGCGCTGGATCCCGAACCGTAAGATCGGATTGAAATAGCTCATCAAGACCAACGGGAGCTGAGAGCGCCTCCTGACCTTTACAATCATCCTGAGGATCTTGGATAACGTTGTCCCCTTTTGAAGGGCGCGCTGAGAGGCCCTCTGGATGGTGACCCCATCGGCTAACGGGTCCGAGAACGGGACCCCGATCTCAACGATGTCTGCCCCCCGTCCCTCAAACTCCAGGATCAAGGCGACCGTCACCTCCAAGTCCGGATCGCCGGCGGTGAGGTACGGGATCAGGGCCTTCTCCCCCTTCCTCCGCAATCGCTCGAATGTCGCATCAATCCGATTCATCAGAACCCTAGAAGGTCGGCGACGACCTGCACATCCTTATCGCCACGGCCCGAGAGGTTGACCACGACGATGGCGTCCTTGTTGAGGGTGGGTGCCAGTTTCATGAGATGAGCGATGGCGTGGGCCGGCTCAAGGGCCGGGATGATCCCCTCCTTCTGGCTTAAGAGGCGAAATCCTTCTAAGGCCTCCTCGTCAGTGATGGCCACGTACTCGATCCGGCCCAGAGCCCGGTAGTAGGCGTGCTCGGGTCCGACGCCTGGGTAATCTAAGCCGGCGGAGACCGAGTGGGTGATCTGGATCTGCCCGTCCTCATCCTGAAGCACGAAGCTATAGGTCCCGTGAAGGACCCCGGGAACGCCTTTCGCGAACCGGGCTGCGTGACGACCCGTCTCGAGGCCCAAGCCCCCCGCTTCAACCCCGATCATCTTCACGGAGGGCTCGTCGAGAAACTCATAGAAGAAACCGATCGCGTTGGATCCCCCCCCGACGCAGGCCAGGAGGTAATCGGGGCGTCTCCCCTCCTTCTCGAGGAGCTGGGCTCTTGTCTCTCGGCCGATGACCGCATGGAAATCCCGGACCATCATCGGATACGGATGGGGCCCCAGAGCCGACCCGAGGATGTAGTGGGTCGTTTCCGCGTTCGCCACCCAATCCCGCATGGCTTCGTTAATGGCATCCTTCAGGGTCCGGCTCCCGGCATCTACCGGGATCACCTGGGCCCCGAGGAGCTTCATCCGAACGACGTTCAGGGCCTGCCGCTCCATGTCCTCGGTGCCCATGTAGATATCACAATGGAGGCCGAAGAGGGCCGCGGCCGACGCGGTGGCCACCCCGTGTTGTCCGGCCCCCGTCTCGGCGATGACCCTCTCCTTTCCCATCCGCTTGGCCAACAGGGCCTGCCCCAGCGTGTTGTTGATCTTGTGAGCCCCGGTGTGGCAGAGATCCTCCCGTTTGAGATAGACCCTGGGCCCGCCGAGCGCTTCGCTCAATCGCTCTGCGAAGGACAGCGGCGTCGGCCTTCCTGCGTAATCCTTGAGGTAGCCTTCCAGTTCCCTTCGAAAGGCCTGGTCAGCCTTCGCCTTGAGGTATTCCTGCTCCAACGCCTCCAAGGCGGCTATCAAGGTTTCCGGGACATACCTTCCCCCGTATGGTCCGAAGCGCCCCGTCGGATCGGGCCACGCCTCCCGCCGAAATCTGGGGTCTGGGGTCTGGGGTCTGGGGTCTGAAATCATGTGGCTCCCTTGGCACGTTCAATAAACGCTCTGAGCTTTTGGGGGTCCTTCCGACCGGGCGAGGCCTCCACCCCACTGCTGACATCCACCCCGTAGGGGTGGACCCGGGTGACAGCCTCCTCAACGTTCTCGGGGGTGAGGCCTCCCGAGAGGATGATGGGTCCATACGCCTTGGCCTTGACCGCCAGCTCCCAGGGGAAGGAATGCCCCGTCCCGCCCAGCCTCCCCTCGGCAAAAGAATCCAAAAGGAAGGCGCTGGCCCTCGGGTAGCGAGGGAGGGTATCAAGGCTGCCCACATCCTTTATTCTGATCGCCTTGATGAACCGGATCGTAAGCTTCCGACACCCTTCGGGATCCTCGTCGCCGTGGAGTTGGACGACGGAAAGGTGCAGGCCCTTGGCCAGGCGCTCGACCTCGTGCAAAGGCTGGTTCGCGAAGACCCCTACCGTGGCCACAAGAGGAGGAATGCGCCCAATGATCCCCTCCACGCGGGAGGGCGGAACGTACCGTGGGGTGCCCTCCACGAAGATGAAGCCCAGGGCATCGGCGCCGGCCTCGACGGCCAGCAAGGCGTCCCCAACATTGGTGATCCCACAGATCTTCACCCGTGTCATTGTCCAGGTCCTGTTCGTTGTAGGGGCGGCCCTCTGCGGCCGCTCAAACGGGAGCCGGCAGAGCGGCTCCCCTACATCACGGTCATCGACCGAGAAGCTCCCGGAGTTTCACCTGAGGATCGGCCTCACGGATGAGGGCCTCCCCCACTAAGATGGCATCGACCCCTGCCTCCTTTAGCTTCGTCACCTCGTCATGGCCCTTGATACCGCTCTCGCTCGCCACCACCCGATCGGGGGGGATAAAGGGGAGGAGCCTGAAGGTGACGTCCAGGCTCGTCTGGAACGTGTGAAGATCCCGGTTGTTGATTCCAAGGAGAGAAGCCCCCGCCTCCAAGGCCTGGGCCAGCTCCTCTTCCCTGTGGACCTCCACCAGCGCATGGAGCCCGAGGTCCGAGGCCAGGGCCACATAGTCCCGAAGCTCGGAGGGCTGGAGAGCGGCCACGATGAGAAGGACGGCATCGGCCAAGGACGCTTTACTCTCATAGAGCTGGTAGGGGTCGAGGATGAAATCCTTTCGTAACACGGGAAGGGGAACCGCCTCCTTGACCTCCCGGAGGTGGAGGAGGCTTCCCTGGAAGAACGGTTCGTCGGTCAGGACCGAGAGGGCCACCGCCCCCCCCTCGGCGTACGCGCGGGCCAGGCTTGCGGGCTGGAATTCCGCCCGTAACAGGCCGGCGGAAGGCGAAGCCTTCTTCAGCTCGGCGATGACCCGGATCTCCCCCTCCCGACCCCTGGTCCCCAGCCCCATCGGCCTTGTAATGGCCTTCCTGAAATTGCGAGGTGGGGGAACCCCACCGGCCTGGGCTTTCAGCTCGAGGAGGGGGAGTCTCACCCTTCGCTCCTCGACCTCTTGGCGCTTCCTTTCCAGGATCCGTTCCAACATTTTTCGGTGTTGGATGTTCGGTGTTGGATGTTCGACCGGCCTCACAATCGATCATCGAGCATCGAACATCGATCATCGAGCATCGCTACGGCGGTGGCGGGCGCAGAACTCCTGCAACCTGATCAGTTTCTCCAGGGCCGCGCCGTTGTCGATGGCATCCTTGGCCAGCTCTAATCCCTCCTTGAGCTCCTGGGCCCTCCCCCCCGCTACGATCCCGGCCGCGGCGTTCATAAGGACCACCTCTCGCTTGGGCCCACCCTCCCCTTCAAGCATCCTTCTGATGAGAGAGGCGTTCTCCTCTGCATCCCCTCCCTTTAAGTCGGACAGACTGACCCGCTTGATCCCGAGATCCTCGGGCTTGATCACATACGTGAGAACCTTCCCATCCCTGACCTCGGACACCTTGGTTTCACCGGTGTTGGAGATCTCATCGAGCCCATCGAAGCCGTGGACCACGAAGGCCCGCCTCGAACCCAACTCCCGGAGGACGGTGGCAAGGGTTTCGGTCAGGGCTCCATCATAGACCCCCATCACCTGGGCTGAAGCCCCCGCCGGATTGGTCAGGGGGCCGAGGACGTTGAAGACCGTCCGGATCTTGATCTCTCTTCGAGCCGGCATCACATATTTCATGGCCTTGTGGAGGAGGGGGGCATACAGGAAGCCGATCCCCACCTCGTCGATGCACTGCCCCACCATCTCAGGAGGAAGCTGCAGGTCAACCCCTAACGCCTCCACCACATCGGCCGAGCCGCAGAGGCCGGAGACGGATCGATTCCCGTGCTTGGCCACGGGAAGCCCGGCCCCGGCGACAACGAAGGCAGTGGCGGTAGAGATGTTGAACGTGTTGCTGGCATCCCCCCCCGTCCCGCAGGTATCCACAAGGGCCTCCCGGTCGGTTCCGGTGAGGGCGGCCTGGGCCTTGGTCTCGACCCTGGCGACCTTCTCCCGCATCACCGTGGCAAAACCGGTCAGTTCCTCGACCGTTTCGCCCTTCATGCGAAGGGCGGCAAGGAAGGCCGCGATCTGGGCATCGGTGGCCCCACCTGACATGATCTCCGCCATGACGGCCACGGCCTCCTCGCGGCTTAAATCCTGCCGCTCCACGACCTTTCGTAAGGCTTCGACGATCATCGCATCCTCCCTTGGCAACGTAGGGGAGGGCTTTATGCCCTCCTGTTCGCATCGGGCGGGGTGAAACCCCGCCCCTACGTCTTACAGGGCAAGGAAGTTTCTGAGGAGGTCCTTCCCCACCGGTGTCAGGATCGACTCAGGGTGAAATTGGACCCCTTCGATGGGGAACTCCTTATGCCTCAACCCCATAACCTCCCCTTCCTTCGTCTCGGCCGAGACCACCAGGCACTCAGGGAGGCTCTCACGCTCCACCAAGAGGGAGTGATAGCGGGTCGCGTCGAAGGGGTTTGGAAGGTTTTGGAAGATGGTCCTTCCATCATGGTAGATCGTGGAGGTTTTCCCATGCATGAGGCGCTCGGCCCTGACGATCCTCCCGCCGAAGGTGGCCCCGATGCACTGGTGCCCCAGGCAGACCCCCAGGATCGGGACCTTCCCCGCCAAGCGGATGATCACCTCACAGGAGATCCCAGCCTGGCTTGGAGTTTTGGGGCCGGGGGAGATGACAATCCTCGAAGGGTGTAGGGCCTCAACCTCCTCGACGGTGACTTGGTCGTTCCGAACCACCTTCAGCTCCTGACCCAGCTCACTCAGGTATTGCACGAGGTTGTACGTGAAGGAATCATAGTTGTCGATCAGGGCGATCATCGGGCTTCCTCAAAAGACCCTGAGGGGGGAGGAACTCCCCCCTCAAGCAAAGGAAGGGTGAAGCTAAAGGTACTCCCTCTCCCGGGCTGGCTCTCCACCCAGATCCTTCCTCCATGGGCTTCCACGGCCATTTTGCAGAAGGTCAGGCCGAGGCCCAACCCCCCCCGTCTGGCCGAACCGGAACCCGCCTGCCAGAACTTCCCGAAGATCTTCTCCTGCTCCTCCTCCGGGATCCCCTCTCCCTGATCCATCACGTCCACCTGCAAAAGATCCCCCGAAGGTCGGTGGATCCGCACCCGGATCTCCCCGCCCGAAAAGGAGTATCTGATGGCGTTGGAGAGAAGGTTTCCGACGACGCGGTAAAGGAGGTCCCGGTCCACCGCGAGGGAAGGGAGGGGACCTTGGCACTCGACCATCAACTGTTTTTCTTCGTCGTCCGCCACGATGGAAAACTCCGCCACGTTCTCTCGGACGATCTGCTCAAGATCCACCAGGCCCTTCCTTAGAAGGAGCCTCCCCTCCTCCAGCTTACTGATGTCGAGAAGATCCCCGATCATGTTCATCAGGGTTCGGCAGCCCCTCCGGGCATCATCGAGGGCGACCCCCTCCGGCTTCGCCTTCGCGCGTTTAAGCATCTCCAGGTAGAGGGCAACGCCGGTCAACGGGTTCTTCAGGTCGTGGACGATGAACTGGAGAAGATGATCCTTCATGACCTCCAGGGCCTTGAGGTCCTCAAGCTGCTGGACGACCCGCTGGTAGAGTCTGGCGTTCTCAATGGCTACAGAGGCTTGGCTGGCGATGGCCCTGAGGAGATTGAGATCCTCTTCGAGGTAGGGGCCGCTCTGTTTGTTCAAGGCCTCGAGGACCCCGATGGTCTTCCCCCTGAGGGAGAGGGGAACGGCGAGGATCCGCTCGGTGACGAAGCTGGTGATCCTATCCACTTCCTTGAAGAAACGCGGGTCTGCTCTAGCCTCGTTCACGATGAGAGGCCTCTCATGGATCGCGACCCACCCGGCGATACCCTGCCCTTTCTCGAGCTGAAACCCCTTCAGCAACTCCCACTTTTCGCCAAGGGCCACCTCAAAGGTGAGCTGTCCCGCCTCCTGATCGAGGAGGAGGAGGGAACAGGCCTCAGAGTTTGTGACGTTCTTCGTCGCCGCCAGGATGGAATTCAGGATCTGGGTCAGATCGAGGGTAGAGCTGATGGTCTCGCCCACCTGTTGCAGGACGAGAAGCTCATTGATCTTTTGGCTGAGCTGGAGGAGCAGTTGGCGGTTCTGAAGGTCGGCCCGCCGTTTCTCCAGGCCCCTTCTGACCATACCCAGGAGGGTCTCTGGGTGAAAGGGCTTCTGGAGGTAGTCGTAGGCCCCCTTCTGCAAGGCCTCGATGGCGTTTTCCACGGAGGCGTATCCGGTGATGATGACGACCGGGAGCTCTGGATCGAGCTCCGTGATGAACGGCAAAAGATCAGTCCCCATGCTATCCGGGAGCACCTGGTCGAGGAGGAGGAGATCCACCCCCCCCTCCCTGATCCTCTTCAACACCTCCCCTGCCAGCCCCCCTTTGACAACCCCGTATCCCTCGCCCAGCAGGAGGTCGGCGGTCCGCTCCTGGATCACCCGATCGTCATCCACCACGAAAACCGTTTCCACGTTCCCCCATTCGACGTGCGACCTCCGAGGTCACCCAGGAGGACCTCGAAGGTCGAACGTTGCACGCCGTCATTCGTCGAGGCCGGCTTCGGCCAGCTCGATAGCTTTCACCATGCCTTTGGCCTTGTTCACCGTCTCCTGGTACTCCCGCTCCGGGTCCGAATCGGCCACGATCCCAGCCCCGGCTTGAACATAGGCGGTCCCGTCGGCGATGAGGATGGTCCGGATGGTGATACAGGTATCCATGTTCCCGGAGAAGCTGAAGTACCCCACCGCCCCGGCGTAGGGGCCCCGCCTCAAAGGCTCCAACTCTTCGATGATCTCCATGGCCCGGATCTTTGGCGCGCCGGTCACCGTACCGGCGGGGAAACAGGCCCTCATCACTTCGAAGGCGTCTTTGCCCTCGGCCAGGAGCCCACGGATGTTGGACACGATGTGCATGACGTGGGAATAGCGCTCGATGACCATC
>JACQHM010000213.1 GCA_016199025.1 Candidatus Methylomirabilota bacterium
AAATCCCCCCACCCCCCCTTTGGAAAAGGGGGGCACAGGGGGATTTCCCTTTCCCTCTCTTGTTGACAGGGCCTAGGGGGGGACGTATACTTACCGCAGAATCAGGGATGACCTTTCGAGAAAGGAGGAAACCCAGATGAAAGGGAAGAAGGCTCTCTTGGCCGGGGCGATCCTCCTCGCCGTTCTCTTCTTTAGCCTCACTTCAGCTCAGGAAGGGCGGGTGCAGCAGATGACAGGGAAGGTGAGCGCCCTGACCCTGTCCTCTAAAACCATCGTCATGGAGATCCCTCTCGGCCGGGACAGCCTCACCGTTGGAGGTGAGGTTACCGACGAGACGGAGATCAGCGTCGATGGAAAGACCGCCACACTCAACGACATCAAGGTCGGCGACAGGGTGACCGTCCGCTGGATCAAGGAAGAGCACGGCCATCGCCTCCTCTCCATCGTCGTGAAGAGCCCCAAGTAATCCTCCCTCGGCCCCCTGGATGTCCTCATCAGCCCGGAGCCCGAGGTATCCCTCCCCTTTTCTTTCCTCATCCCTTCCTGGAAGCGTTTAGCGTTCAGCCGTTGGCCCTGACAATTTGGGATTTGGGATTGCGGATTTCGGAGTTAAGAAGTCTCCACCTGTCCTTCAATCCAAAATCGGCAATCGACAGTTGGCAATCGGTTGATGGCTGATGGCAGAATGCTTGCGAGGGAGGGAAGCGAAGGAGGGTGGAAACGGCGCAGAGGAGAGAGGGAAAAGGGTGTTACATCTTCACTACGGGGGCCGGGCCAACCCCGGCCCCCGTAGGAAGACATTTTCCTTTAGGGCTTGACCGTGATCGCTTTCGCGATGAGCTTGCCCTCAGCCCCCTGTTCTGACTGGACCTCCACCTTGGTTCCCGCGGTAAGCTCGGCTAAGGTAAGGGTCGTGCCATCCTTCGAAATGGTCGTCGCCGGGTCAAGGGAGAAGGTCTTCTGGGCCCCGGTCGCATCCTTGACCACAACCGTGTTGGCCGTGGCATCCACGGAAACCACCTCACCGGATACAGGAGCGGCGGCGGTTGGCGGGGCCGGCGCCTGGGCCTGTTCCTCTTTCCCCTTGCAGCCCTGAAGGAGTAAGCCTCCTACCAGCACCAGAATACCGAGGGAAGTAAGAATCGACACCCGCTTGGTCATCAGTTTTCACCTCCTTTCCTATGAACTTTCCTTGTCTTGCTGACCCTTGATCGGTGGCGGTTGAACCCTTACCCCGGCTGCCACTTCTTCAACAGGGAAAGGTTGAGGATCACTGCTTGGGAGCCGACTCCTTGGCCGCCATCTTGGCCTTTCGAACCGACTTGGCAGTGAGTTTGCCGTCCACCTCTGTGTACGAGACCCTGACATGATCCCCTACCTTCAGGTCAGCCAGGGCCTTCGCGGCCTTCTGCTCGACGGCGAAGCTCCACTCCTTGTCCTTGACCTTCACGACCAGCGTCTGAGCCGCCGGATCGACGGAGACCACCTCACCCTTGGCGCTCTTGGCTTTAGCCTTAGCGGCCGGCTTCTCGGCCGGCATCGCCTGGGGAGCCGCCGGCTTTTCAGCCGGCCTGTCCTGGGCCAAGCCCAGGCCCGCGAAGGAGAGAGCCAGCATGGCGGCCACCGGTACGACGAACAGCTTCCTCATCGCTTATAACCTCCTTTTCCTCAAACAGCCGGCCCCTTCCGAGAGGCCGGCCGGGTCAGCGCCGATTCGACGGCGCGTCCCAACTCCTCCAGGTCACAAGGTTTCGAAAGGACAGCAAAGGCCTCCAGCTCCCGGGCCCTCGTGACCATCCCATGCCCTGGGGAGCTGGTCAAGAGGATCACCTCCACCGGTAACGAACGCTCCCGGATCCGCTGGAGGAGCTCCAAGCCATCCATTACCGGCATGTTCAGATCGGTGATCACGAGATCGTAGAAGGGTCTCTTCTCCTGTAAAAGCTTCAGGGCCGTCTGCCCGTCGGAGGCGATATGGGCTCTGTGTCCTCGCCGGCCCAGAACCTCCACCAGGAGATCCCGAGCCCGCTCGTCATCATCGACGACCAGGATCCTGGCCTGATCTCCTTCCGACGCCTCCACCATCCTCTGGAACCCTCACGAATGGGAAAGAGCAACGCGTGTGCCATCCCCATGAAAAGGGAACGACCACCAGGCGTCTCCTCCTAAGTGACCATGAATAAAGAGTTCGTTGAAAGGGTCCGGAGAGACCTTCGATCGCCCAGGCATTGGCGAAGGTCAAACGGTCACACCCCTGTTCTCCCTTCGTTCAAGGGACCCCAAATGTTTCCACGCATTGACCCAGGTGTGACCATCACCCTTGGCGGTGAGACGATCCGCCTCACTCCTGCCCTCCCAGATCGATCCCGTATCGCTCCGCCAGCCGGTAAAGGGTCCGCCGGTGGATGCCGAGAAGCTCGGCGGCCAGCTTCTTGTTCCCTCCCGCCTGTTTTAACACTCTCTGGATATGGCGCTTCTCCAGCTCTCGGAGGGTCAAGGACGATCCTTCAACCGAAGCCCCTTCCTCGCAACCTCTTCGGAACTTCCGCGGGAGGTCTTCGGGAAGGAGAACGGGGTTCGCGGTCAAGGCCACCGCCCGCTCGATCACATGCTGAAGCTCCCGGACATTCCCCGGCCAGTCATGCTCGGTAAGCAAAGCCATAGCCTCAGGGGAGATATGGGAAATAGGCCGGTTATTCTCGGCTGCATACTTCCTCAAGAAATGGCTGGCCAAAAGGGGGATATCCTCCCGCCGCTCCCGGAGCGGGGGAAGAGAGATCGTCACGACGCTCAAGCGGTAGAAGAGGTCTTCCCTGAACTTTCCGTCGGCCACCAGCTTTTCCAGGTCTTTATTGGTGGCGGCGATGACCCTCACGTCCACCTTGACGCTCTCCGTCCCTCCCACCCGCTTCACCTCATGCTCCTGGAGGACCCTGAGGAGCTTGGCCTGCATGCTCTGGTTGATCTCTCCTACCTCGTCGAGAAAGCAGGTGCCGCCGTGGGCCTCCTCGAACAAGCCCCGCTTAGCCGCCATGGCCCCTGTGAACGCCCCCTTGACATGCCCGAAGAGCTCGCTCTCCAGGAGGCTCTCGGCTAACGCGCTACAGTCGATAGCCACGAAGGGGCGATCGGCCCGGGGGCTGTTGTAGTGAATGGCCCGGGTGATCAGTTCCTTACCAGTCCCGGTTTCTCCCTGGATCAGGACTGTGCTCTTGGTCGGGGCCACGCGGGCAACCACCTTGTAGACCTCCAGCATACGCTCTGAGGAGCCCACGATGTTCTCGAATCGGTACTTCTCCTTCAGCTCCTGCTTGAAGCGGAGGTTCTCGAAGACTAACCTCCGACGTTCCAGGGCCCGAGAGATGGTGAGTTTGATCTCCTCCAGCTTGAAGGGCTTACTCACATAGTCGTAGGCCCCCTCCTTGATCGCCTCGATGGCCGTCTCGATGGAGCCGAAGGCGGTCATCATGATGACGATGGTGTCGGGGCTGAAGGCTTTCAAGACCCGGAGGACCTCCAGGCCGTCCAGATCCGGCATCCAGACATCGAGCAGGGCCACATCGAAGGGCTTCTGCTTCCCCAGCTCCAGCGCCTCCTGGCCCGCTGTCACCGCCTCGACCTCGTAACCCTCTTTGGCCAACACCTCTTGGAGGAGATCGCAAGCGACAGGATCGTCGTCCGCCACCAGCACCCTGACGGCCATCGGCCTACTCCTTCTTCACCGGGAGGAGGATCGTGAAAGTGGTCCCCCGCCCGACCGTACTGTCCACCGTGATGCTCCCACCGCGGGCCTTGACGATCCTTTTGCAGATGGCGAGCCCCAACCCCGTCCCCTGCCCCACCCCCTTGGTGGTGAAGAAGGGCTCGAAGATCTGCGCCCGCGTGGCCGCGTCCATGCCGGTGCCGGAATCGGAGACTTCGAGCACCACGTAGGGGCCGGCCGGCAAGGTTTCCGCCTCCAGGGGAACGTCGTGCTCCACCGTCTGGTTGTAAGTACGGATGGTGAGCCTCCCGCCGTGCGGCATGGCGTCGCGCGCGTTGACTGCGAGATTGACCACAATCTGCTCGATCTGGGTGGGGTCGACCTCCACCAGGC
>JACQHM010000223.1 GCA_016199025.1 Candidatus Methylomirabilota bacterium
CTCAGTTGGTAGAGCAGCTGACTCTTAATCAGCGGGTCCGAGGTTCGAGTCCTCGACGGCCCACCAAGAAAATCAGGGACTTGCAGTGAAGGCTGCGGTTCCTGTTTTTGTTTGGTTGCGCCGAGGTTGCGTCCGGTGGCGTCGGCCAGGGCTTCCACGGCTCCCCGATGGGCCCCGGGGATCAGGTGGCCATAGAGATCCACGGTGACCTGGATCGAGCTATGCCCAAGCTGCTCCTTGACGTAGACGACCGACTCCCCCCGCTTGAGGAGGAGGCTGGCGTAGGTGTGGCGCAGGGCATGGGGTTTAAGGCGTCGGAGCCCGGCTTTCTCCAGGAGGGGATACCAAAAGCGGGATCGAAAGTTCTTGTCATCCAGGGGGTTTCCGGCCCGGTTCAGAAAGACCCAGGAGACCGGCTCTTTTCCCTCGAAGGCTGCTTCAGCCTTCACGATCTCCCACCGTTGGGTCAATCGGGCTAGGAGGTCCCGAGGGAGGTCCACTCGGCGGGGCTTCCCGCTTTTGGGGGTGCCGACGAGGAGCCGCCCCTGCCGGTGGCTGATGGTACGTTGAATCCCCACAAACCCCCCATGCAAGTCGAGGTCTCCCCACTGAAGTCCCAGAGCCTCGCCCTCGCGCATCCCGCTCCACGCGAGGAGCCGGATCAGGTCGGCTTGGTCGGGGTACTCTTGGTCGGCGGTGCTGAGGAGGTGGGCTAACTCCTCCTCGGTGAAAATCTCCAGCCGTCGCTTTCCCATTGGTTCTGGCCCCCGCAGAAGGCTTCGCCCAAGCCGGGCGGCTGGGTTGTTGGCGATCAGGCCGTCATCGAGGGCTTGATTCAGTAATTCGCGGAGGGGGGCCAGGATATTCCGTAGGGTTCCCCGGCTTAAGCCTTCTTCGCCCCTAGCTGTGAGGAGCCGTCGGATCTTCTCCCGATGGACCTCTGGGAGCTGAAGCTCCCCAAGCTCCGGGAGGATATGCCGGCGGAGGAGGCTTTCGTAGAGTTCATACGTCCGAGGTTTCGTGCTCCTGGCAGCATAAGTGCGGAGCCACTCCTCAGCATAGTCCCGCAGGGTCGGGATCTTCACGTCCTCAAGCTGAAGCTCACCCAGGGCTAGCTTGGCAGCGATCTTCGCCGCCGCCTCCTTTGCCGCCTTCTTGCCGGCGTCCCCTTCCCCGATCCGTTTGGCCTTCCGACGGCCCTGGTGGTTGATAAAAACCCACCAAGCGCCTTTCCACTGCTTCACCTTAACACTCATCTTTATCGCCCCCTTTCTTTGTGGATTCATGCCGTGATCATAAGACAAGCCGGCACAGTTGACTACAAGAATCTCACTGCTTAGCGGTCAGCTCACGAACGACCTCCTCGACGACGCGATCAACGTCCGGACGTCCTGTCTGACGGAAACAACGCATCCAGGTATCGAACTCGGACCGTTTGACGAGGAGCTTCCCGCCGACACGATAGTGGGGCAGAGGACGAAACGGGTCAGTCAGAGCATCTCGGAGCTTGCGGACCGAGAGCCCACTATAGTTGGCCAGGGCTTTCAAGCTCAAGTAGGGATCGAGGTCAACCTTCAGGGCAACCCCTTCAATGACCCGGACCTTCTCCAGTTCCCCTGGCGCCTTCACTGTTTGCCTCAGCTCCGATCCTTCAACGTCAGAATGGTCACTCTTTGGTTTTCAGAAACACTCTCACCCGTGGCAAGGCGAGGACTCGATCCAGCACGTCATTCAACGCAACGAGGGCCTCCACCTCCGCCCGACAGAAGCAGGAGGCTTCGCCGATCGAGCGTTCCTTGACCTCTAGCATTTGTTGGAGGCGTTCGGCTAAGTCTTGCATGACGCTTGCGTCTTACCTCTGCCGCTCCTGACGGGCGTAGGTGATGAGAGTGCGCAACCACTCGGCACTGAGATTGACCTGCTTCATGCTCTCCCCATCCCCACCGACGAGGTCAGGATGGTACCGCTTGGCCAAGACTTTGACCCCGGCCCCGACAAGTTCGAGGGCGACTGACCGGTCCACGCCGTACGACGGAAGGGGCCCCATCGGCTGCCCACCGCGGTCGCCCCACACCTGCCGTCGCTGACGAGCATCCACCTCGGATTGGACCGCACTTCTCAGGGGTTCCCGCAATGGAATGGTCGTGAGCCATTGCAGGTAGGCGTCGGGCAGGTCACCCACGGCCCGCCCGCGGTATTTGCCAAAGGGCATTCTCACGATCGATCCTCGAACCAGAGTTTTGTGCGATGAAAAGCCATCTCCACCTCCCCGGTTTCGCCGTGTCGGTTCTTCGCCAGGGAGGCGTTGACTGGAAGTTCCACTTTGGTCAGCCGCTCCTCTGGCGTCCAAAGAAAGATCACGGCATCAGCCTCCTGCTCGATTTCCCCCGATTCCCGGAGATCGGCCAGCTGGGGGCGCTTGACGTTGCGATGCTCAACTTCTCGGTTGAGCTGACAGAGAACCACAACCGGAATGGAGAGATCCTTTGCTAGGTTTTTCAGCCCGCGGATGACCGTCCCAACCTCCAAAGCCCGTGTCTCAGCCCGCGGGGCGGTAAGCTTCTGGAGATAGTCAACGAAAGCTATCTTGACCCCATGAGCGGCTACCAGCCCCCGAAGATGGCTGGCCACCTCCAGGATCGAGGGGGCGCTTGCGTCACTCAAGTGAAAGGGTGCCTGCCTCAACCGTTCTAGGTCCCAGGGCTCCGCTCTTTCAGTCCGGAGGTCATACACACTTCGGCCGGTAAGCTGAGCCAGGAGCCGCCACCCGATCTCAACCCGGCTCATCTCCGCTGACATGAAAAAGGTTGGGAGCCCTTCCTTGAAGGCAGTATGGTTCGCCATCTGCAAGCCGAAGGTCGTTTTCCCGATACCAGGCCGCCCGGCAGTCACAATCAGGTGTCCGGGCTGGAGGCCATGCAGGAGGTCATCAATCACCGTCAGACCGACTTTCAAGCCTTCCGCTCCGGTGTCCGCTTCGAGGACCTGGGCCAGGTCCGCTGATCTGATCACCTGGCCGACTCGCCCGGTCTGGCAGGCCTCGAACAGGCGTCCCATTACTAAGGCTCGGTAGTCGTCAACAGACTCCCGGTCTTCATACCCATGCGCGGCAAGCTCCTCACAGGCCTGGATGATCCGCCGCCGCTCGGCGAGGGCCTTCACGATCTTCGCATGTGGCACGATCAGCGCGGCGGAGCGAGCGGCTGCCGCAAGCCCGTCGAGGTAGCTAGCCAGCATCTTCTTCGGAGCGTGCTGTTGCAGCCAATTGTGCACGGTGACCACCGAGATCCCCACCCCAGTCTCGTACAGCTCTCGCATTCCTCGAAAGATCAACCGATTGTTCTCATCCCATAAGTCCTCGGGGTCCAGGAAGGGAATCCCCGCTTCGGGGAACTCGAGCAGGGCGCCCAGAACCTCGGCCTCTGCCTCCAGGTTGCAGGGAAGTGGACGCACCTTTGCATGCTGGCCCACCTGGAGGAGGCTCCGAGCCACCTCGGACAGCGTTCGCCCCTCCTGTTCCGCCTGCGCTTTGAGCTGACGAAGCTCCGAGGTAGAGAGGCGAATGGTAATCCGTGCGTCAGATTTCTCATTAGCCCGTCCGGGCATCTGGTCCCTCCACCTTTAGAATCTGCGTCCCTCGCCCGGTCATGCCGACCAAGCGGGAGGCGATGCGATCATCGTAGAGTTGAGCAATCCTCTCGACATCACAGTTCGACGTAAAGAGCGTCGGCAACCCCCGGTCGTACCGGGCGTGCACCACCTCAGTGACCATGTCAACGGCAAAGTCCGTCACCCGACCTTGCCCGAAATCGTCCCAGACCAAGACCTTGGGTCCCTCTTCCCACGGATCCCAGGCATCTGGATCAAAACCCTTGAGGTAGCTGAGCTGCCGTTCAAGTTCGTAGCCCTCATCACCCACCCGGCGTCTCGCCCACGCCAGGAATTCGATCCAGTCCACATAGAAGCCTTTCGAATTCCAACTCTTAGCGTCATGAGAGAGCTGCCGACACGCCGCCCGGGCCAGTTGGGTCTTCCCGACGCCCGCCGGTCCCCAGAAATACAGGCTGCCCTCAGGGTGGTCGGCCCAGCCGCGGACGGCTTCGAGCGCCTGGGCCTGACTCTCCGTCTTCGGGTGATAGCCCTCAAAGGTCTCCTGGAACTTGTGCTCACCAGTGATCCACTGGATTCCGCACAGCCGGCTAATGATGCTCATGGTTCTCCTCCTTCTGCGGTGAAGCGGCGATATTTCCCCGGCGGCGGTTTCACACGGGAGCTGGGCCGGGCGTCACCCCTTTGCTTCGCATCCTGGATTGAAAATGAGGGGCAGCCGGCAGTCTGCCATTCCTTCGCCACTTGCAGGTAGCCATCGAAGTGCTTCGCAGCGAAAAGTGTCTCTGGGCGGAGATACTCTCGCATCTTCGAATCACGGTCCCATTGATCTGCTTTGTGGCGAATCACCAACATTGTGTCCTCAACGGTGTAGCCCTCTCTCAAACGGGAGCATATAGGCGTCAGGTTCCCATCCGCCTGTTCCTTGAAGTTACGCCCGGTCAGCTGATTGAAAAAGCGGAGCACTACCAAGGCTTGGGAACGCCACCCATCTCCAGGCTCAGCTGTCCGAATCCGGTGCGTCTTCCCGGTTTTACCGGGAGAGGGGACGGATGGTACTTCGCTGGCAGATGCTGCTCTTGGGGCAAGGGGGGAGGGGGGGTTCTCTGCTTCTGCTTCTGCTTCTGCTTCTGCTTTTTCGGGAAGTCTTTCCTCTGGAAAGCCATGGGCTTTGTTGAAGCCTTCCCCAAAGGCTTCCTCAAAGGCTTTGGCAAAGCCTTCGCTCTTGCCTTCCGCAAATAATCTGAGAGTTCTGAAGACTTCGCGTTTGAGCGGAACCTCAGGCAGCTGATCAAAGTACGTGCGCCAAGACTTTAAAACATTAGGGTTTTCCGGCTGCTGATAGCGGAGCCAGTTACGTAAGAAGACTATCCGCGGAGGGTCGCTGTAATCCGGCAGGAGGCCCTGCTGGAGGATCTCTTTAAATGCTCTCTGGAACGTTTTCCTGGAGAGTTTGAGATCATCAATCGCATTCGCAGCAGAGAAACGATACGCGCCAATAGGGGTCGTATCCGGGCCAGTTAAGATATAGATCCAGACCAATTTTGCGGTCGAAGAGAGACGCCTGAAGCGTTCATCCATCCAAATTCTGGTGTTAATCTTGCGCGTCCAACTCATGTTTCACCTCTCCATGTCTCCTTTCATCTGCTAAGGTGCTGGACGGTGAGTCCCTTCAAATCACGATAAGTGTTAAAGAGACTTCTCGCGCTGATCTGGTCTTCTCCGCGATAGTAAGAAAAAACGACCTCATCAGAGACAGCTTCAAAAATAAATGTGACCCGACTAGGCGATCCTTCGGCGCGGAGGAGTTTAAAACCCCGGGCGAGGAGATACGCGGCAAGCTGCAGATCAGAAACTCGAATTTCTTGGGGCGGGTTCATCGTCTTTTCAAATCCCTTTACGTGTCCGTTCATCTTCTTTTCGTCGATAAACTTCAACTATCGACAACGAGCGTAGCACAATCCATGATACAGAGTAGTGCCTAAGTCCGGCGGATATAGGCACCCTGGCGTAGTGGAAAAGAGGAGGTAGCGGGAACTGATTAATCAGCGTCGGGAAGGCTTCTTCCGTCTGGAGGGCTTCTTCCGGTGGGAAAGCGTCCTGCGGAGTTCGATGAGTTTTTTCCTCACAGTTTCGGGGGAGACCTGACACCGACGACCCAAGAGCAGACGCGCGACGTCCGCGGTGTTGGCGTACTCGTATTCAGCGTTTGACATGACTTCCTTCCACTCTTCATCAGTGAAGAAGGGATACGCATCCCGCAGCGCTGTCTGGACCGCTCGTGTGTGCCGGGCAGACCAGGGAAGTCTGTCATCATGAATCTGCCGCCGGTACTCGCGCCGGATCTCATAAATGCATCGCCTGAGCTCGGTGTAATGCTGAACAAGAGTGCCAGGTGGAAAGAACTTCTTCCCTCCCGCCCCTCGAATTGGAGGAAAGAAGTTCTCTTCTAGAGCAGAGAAGACCGCCTTTTTGATCTTCTGTTGCCTCTGGGGATCTTTCGTCGAGAGGTAAGTCTGGTGCAGCTCAACGAGGAAGAGTGCCACGGCTTCATACATCTGAACCTTGTCAGCCAGATACACCCCGATGGCATCCAGCGGACCGCCACAGATCGGACATTCGCGGGATGGTCCCTGCTCTGTATGACCGGACGGTATCAGCGGCTTCAGCCGCTCCAGAAAGGCACGAGCGACCGCTGCCGTATCCACCAGCGCCTGGCGATCGCTCTTATCTGTGGACCCTGCCAGGCGCTTCAGCTCCATCTTCGCCTGCGCGCCGTGCAGGCGCAGCAGAGGGGGATAGAATTCACGATTCACATAGTGCCTAGCCAGCGTGGGGAACCGCTCCAGGTTGGTTAGTGCAGCCTGGAGCGTGGGAGACACAGGGGGATCGGCCTCGGTAGGTTGACGTGACGTAGACGTTTTCGGCATGTGCTCCTCCCGCAGGAGCCCCGAGGGATGCCCCGGCCAGGCCGTCGGGAGCGGCTTTTCGGGACGCGTACCCTAGACCGGGGCACAGCGACGATCACTACGACCGCGCCTCCACCAGCTAGACCCTTACCTTCGCCTCCAACGCGGTGGCCACCTTCGCCAGAGTCCGCAGCGTCGGGTTGGCCTTGCCAGCTTCGAGGCGCGAGATGTTCGGCGTCACCGCTTCGCCATCAGGAGCCCACGGTGGAGAGGTGGGCCTTAAGGCACTCCGCGACGAGCGCAGACTGGCTCATGGCCCGTTCCGCCGCCAGGGTTTTGACCCGCTCCACGAGCGACGCGGGAAGGTAGAACTTCGCCTGCACGGGCCGGTCAGCCGGCAACTCCCGGAGCACCTCGCGCAAGACCCGCCGCAACGCCGCCTGGTGCCGCGGATCGATGGCCACGCTGAGCTCGAAGCGGTAGGTCCCATCCGGATCCTGAACGAGATGGCGAATCGCATAGCGGTCGTCAAGCGCTTTGAGTTGCTCGTTAATACGGTGCTCTAAGTCACGAAAGCTCTTCGAAGACACCCTCGGTTTCATCGCCTCTTCCCTCCTGACCCGATCAGTCAAGATACAGGATCTCCAAGCCGTCGCGCGTCGCGTAGGCCACCGCTTCTTGGTGGAGCGCCCGCCCCATCTCGATCAGGAGCGCCTCCCCGCGGTGCCGAAAGGCCCGGCGCTGGGCGGGCGTACAGTACGCCTTAAGAATCAGGGACCGCTCCTGCTGCTGGCGGAATGTGCCGGTCCCTGGGTCGTACGCGCCAACCCACGTTGCCTGAACCTCCCAGTCCTCCGAGCCGGTCGTCCCTAAGTCGTTCAGGAGGAAGTCTTTGAGGCGGTGCCTCCACTCTCTTTGTTTCGAGGCTGGCACGGGCCGACCCTTCCGGTCCCGGGTTGGCACTCGTACCTCGATGTACTCACTGAACCGTTGGCGGCGCCTGACCTCCATGCTTCTGTCTCCTGGGGCAAAGCTTGCCACGAAGGTGTGTACCTACTTAAGGTACTATAAAAACACAGTACGGTCAAGTGGGTTTTGTGTCGATCTGAGCCGTTTTGTGGGTGGACTGCCGCGAAGGAGAGGAAGGATCAGAGCGGGTCAAGGGCGACCGTTCCCCTGGCGGCTCTGGAGAGGCAAACACTCGGGGAGGAGCCCCAGGTTTCGGGAGAGGGCCGGCAGAACGATCCTACCCCGCGACCTGGATGACCGTGGCGCCCTCAACCGCCCGAAGGCGAAGGATTGCGAAGCCTCAGGCCGATTGGAAATCCGAGAGTTGTCAAGACTGGTCTACGTACCGCACCCACCAATCTCTCGCAGGCCCTCATGCACCTAATCGCTTCCTTTCCTTGACGGGCAGTGTCGCTAACTTGTCCTTCATTACCTGGCGAAAAAACACCTTCAATGCCTCCTCGATGACATGGGAGGGCCGTTGTTTGGTGGCAAAGCAAAACTCGTTCAACTCCCGGATGACGGCCTCATCCAGCTGATAACTTCGCCTGCGCCATACTTTGCTCATGCGTGTCACCTCCTCTCTGTATGAGAACGATAGCGCATGATTCATGCTTTGTCAAGCCTTATCGCTTGGCCGTCGCACCTGACGTTCGTGATAGGCCTGTATCGACCCCTGAAAAGAAAGAGCCCGCGATGTGTTGGCACCGCGGGGCTCCGTTTTCAGTGATCTCTAACTGGACTTAACCCTCACTGGTTCAGCAGTTATGCCGATTGCCTCCGCCTTCGCTCTAGTTCCTCGGCGAATTTCATCTCCTCCGGATCATCCTCAGGCGACAGTGGCCGCCAGACAGGACTGGTATCACGCTCTTCGACCACGTTCTCCAGCATAAAGAGGTCCTCGGCCACCTGGAGGGCCTCGTTGTCAGAGAGGCCCCGGGCTTTCAAGTCGCGGATGTAATGTTCGATCTGGCGAGACTGCTCCTCCGAAATCGGGATTCCTCCCACGTGGTTAATTCGCATGGCTACTCTCCACATTCACCAGGAACCAGATCGCTTCTTTGAACTTGTCCAGGTGCTCAGGGTTGACGAAGCGCTGGAGAGGGAAGGATGGATACCGGCTGACCCCTGGCTCCAACACATCCGGGGGGAGGCTCACGCCTGGAATCTGGGTCACGGTCTGATGGAGGGTCTCGAGCGCCTGACCCAGGAGATCTTTTTGCTTCATCCCAAAATCCAGCCACAGCTTTCCGTCCGAAGAGACGCTAAACAGTGTCACCCAGCTGCTTCCGATCAGTTTCTTACAGGTGAAGGTTCCCTGGATCGCTCCTTTCCCCCAAGTCACGTCATACCCTGGTTCCCGCCTCAACCCATCGGCAAACTCATGGAGTTTCCGGGCAACCTCAACCACGTCCTCTGGAATTCGCCGCTGCCTCATATCCTTGAGAAAACGATCGAGGTCCCA
>JACQHM010000216.1 GCA_016199025.1 Candidatus Methylomirabilota bacterium
GATGGGGGAGATCGTCGTCCGCGGTGACCTCGTCATGAAGGGCTACTGGCGGAAGCCCGAGGCCACGGCCGAGACGCTCCGCGGCGGCTGGCTCCACACGGGGGACGTGGGCTACCTCGACCCCGACGGCTACCTCTACATCACCGACCGGAAGAAGGACATGATCATCAGCGGCGGGATCAATATCTACCCCAGGGAGATCGAGGAGGTCCTCTATACCCACCCGGCCGTCCTGGAGTGTGCCGTCATCGGGATGCCGGATGCGGAGTGGGGCGAAAAGGTGATGGCTGTCATGGTCGTAAAACCCGGGATGGCCGTCTCGCCCGAAGAGCTGATCGAGCACTGCCGCCACCTGGCCGGCTTTAAGAAACCCCGCTCTGTCGAGTTTGTCGAGGAGATCCCCAGGAACCCCTCTGGGAAGATCCTGAAGCGGCTCCTCCGGGAACGCTTCACCGCTCGGCCTTAACTCGCCTCCTTGAGCAAGGTTCCTTGCCCACATCCCGTTCGAACGTGTGAAGCGGTCAGTCTTGTAAGTCCTTGACAGGCTGCGCTTTCTTGAACTACCATCTGTTCAAGAAATGGGAGGGTCTGGCCGTGCCTCCTCTCCCTGCGCTCGTGGCTCGCAGATTAGGCTGCGCGGTTCGCTGTCTAATCCGTGGCACAGCCACTTCAGAAGCTCATGGTAAGTCACAGATTTTACAGGAAATTTCAGGACGGGTCCATTGACGAGCCGTCCGATTTAGACTGCAGGAATTGCAGTGTTTATCGTTTCTATTGGGCAGTCTAATTCTAGTTAGGCAGGGACAAGACAGGAGGGTGGGTTGGTGGTCATCTTGATGACGGCGATCGTGAGCGCGGCAAGGATTCTGGATTCTCCATCGAGGCAAAGGTTCAGGAGCCGAAATTCTATACGGCGAGCTATGACTGGAAGAATTCTACTCTCAAGCCTTCTTTTGGTCTGGCTGATAGGCCTCAGCGTGCCACATGCAGCTGACGGCCAGGCTGCTATCGGTGTCGTGCTAGAGCATGGCGGCGAAGATTTTGTCGGACGGTCCCTATACTATCTCGTCAAGGAGGAGCTGCGGAAATCAACCGCATTCGACCTTCGGGATAGTCCAGAAGGGGCGTTCATAAGGATTCGGATCCACACCACTTCTAATAGGCCTCCTGATGGCATTGCGTCTTCTGTGGCCGTTATAGTGACGCTACTGCCGAGCGATAGCTACCTCCACGATCAGGTGTTGTTCGTCGGGCGAAATCAGGTCCGTGCGGCGGCCATATCAATCGTGGCTGGCATCGACCAATATATCGAGCAACTATTTCACGACGCAAGGAAATCGCTTGATACAGCACCAAGGTAATAGTTCTACGCCATCATTTAACCCGCTGCCGCCAGGAAATATTAAGCACCGCTGAGGTCGTTTATGTCTCGCGATGACGCCATCGTGCTGGATATTGCCCGACGTTAGGCAGGGTGTCGGCTATCCTGTTGGGATGCCCGGCGCTTGTGCAGGAATGTGAGGTAATGATGATGTTGATCTACAAGGCTACGTACAAATATCTCGACGAAGGTGTTCATGCCGAAGTGCTGGACTTCCCAGGGGTTATCACGTGGGGCCCAGATCTGGAGGAGGCCCGCCGGTTGCTGGCGAGTGCCTTGGTGGACATGGCAGAGACCAACTTACTCCGGGGCGAACCGCTTCCCCAACCTGATCCGACCTGCACAGACCCTGATGCCGATCTGGAAGAACCGATCTACCTCTTGCTGAAAGCAGCGTCCCGCATTACCTTGGTTCCCCAGGATGCCGTGCCATGAAACGGCGTGACCTGCTGCGACACCTGCGTCAGCATGGTTGCCAGTTTGTCCGTGAAGGGAGAGAACATTCGATTTGGGAGAACCCGGCTACGAACCGCCGCACCTCGATACCACGTCATCGGGAAATCCCTGATTACACCGCAGCGCGAATCTGCAAGCAGCTTGGCATTCCCCTACTATCTTGAGTCCTTGCGAGGCACGTGGGAGCAGCTTTGGTGATGCCCCTCAGCGAAACGTTCTGGAAGGCGGTGGCCAAACGCCAGCGTAAAAAGGGCTAGGCTGACCAGATGCTGGGCTACCGCTGCTCAAGCTGGTCTAGCGCCTGCCGAGCCAAGGAGATCGTCAGGGGATCCTCCCCCTTTCGCGCGATGAAATCGAGGAGCGGTTCTCGGGCCGCTGGGATCTTGGCCAGGGCTCGACTTGCGGCGCGGCGAACTGTGAAGTCGCGGTCGCGAAGGCTATCAAGCAGCACCGGGATGAACCTTGGATCTCCTATCACAGCCAGGGCGAGAAGGGCGGAGCGGCGAACGTCCCGATCCTGGTCCTCTCGGACAAGACGCACCAAAGCGCTCAACGTCTCCTTCGGGACCACCCCTATTTGTGCGATTACGGTCGCTGCCTTTGCCCGAACCCCCCAGTCAGGGTCGTGAAGGCCCGCGCGGAGGAGAGAGGTGAAGGCCTCGTTGTCCTCGATCTGGCTCAACAGGGATGCCGCCCGTCTTCGGACATGCCAGGCGGGGTCTCCCAGGGCCTCCCGGAGGGCCGGGATCGCCGGGGGACCGATACGTTTGAGGACCTCCATCGCAACGAGAACTTTCCCAATATCTGCCGAGCGGAGGACCTGCACGAGGTACGAGACGGCCTCCTGACCGATCTCGACGAGTTCAGACTCGGCTGCCAGGCGTGCCGCCTCGGCCTTCTCCCCGGCCTTGAAGGTGGAGGCTTCCTTAAGGAGGAGGGCGAGGCGAGGCTCGTCAGGGACGATCAGGACCGGGGCGTGGGGATAGAAGGTCTCACCGTGATGTCCGAGAGGGGGACCTTTCCTCTGGAGACGGGATGCCGGCTGGTCGGCGAAGTCCGGCCAGGTCCCGTCATCCGCCCCGAGGCCGATCTCGCCCTGTCGCCAGACGCTCCCGTCCTGCCCCGGCCCGGTGTACCGGTCGCGTCCCGTCGCATCGAGCAAGATGCCGATCGCTTCGTGCTCCCGTTCGATCCGTCCGAAACCCTGGACGGTTGCCTCTCCACCGAGGTAGCGGTCTTCCCCCCGCTCATCCATCAAGAGGCCAAAGCCGTTCGCGCTCCCCGCCCCCTGGCTGAGCCAGTGGCTCTCGTAGAGGTCGTCTCCCGCGAGATCCCGGAGCCACCCGAAGGCGAGGTCGTGTCCAACCCCCTGGGCCACCCCCCACGCCCGGTAGAGATCAGCCCCCGCCCGGTCGATGAGGAGCCCGACTGCTAGGTGAATCCCGGCCCCTTGACTGTACCGGGTCGCCTCGTATCGGTCATCCCCGTTCTCATCGAGGAGAGCCCCCAGCCCATACCAGTAACCTCCTCCCTGACCAAAGTAGTCGGCAAGGTAGCGGTCCGCCCCCTCTTGGTCCACGAGGATTCCCACCCCACCAGAGGCCAACGGTCGGAGCCCCAGGCCGAAGCCTTGCGCAAAGCTCTGGTGGTGCCCCTCCTGTCGGTAATCGGGGGGACCTCCAAGACTGACATACTGGTCATCGCCTTGCCGGTCCAAGAGCAGTCCGGCCCCGCCAGTCAGGCCGAAGCCCTGGGCGAAGGCCTGAACAGTGTAGGCATCCGTCCCAGCCTCGTCGAGCAGGATCCCGACCCCGAAGGCCCCCGCGCCCTGGGCGAACTGTTTCGCGCGAAAGCTGTCCCGTCCTTCTCGGTCCCAGTGGATCCCGACACCGAAGAGTGAAGCCCCCTGCGCGAAGTCTCCCGCCCGGTACTCGTCGTCCCCGGCAAGATCTACCAGGAGGCCGATCCCCAACAGCCCCGCCCCCTGCGCTCCGGTCTTCTCCGTCATGTAGAGGTCGTCCCCCGCAAGATCCACCACCACGGCGACCTGCTGGCCCGCTTCGGTCCCTCCGGCCCGGTTTTGGTACACGTCATCCCCGCCAAGATCGAGGATCAGGAGGGCTGGGTCCCGGTAAGTATTCCGCTCGATTCCCCCCACGAGGACCCGCCCCCAGGGGGTGGAGAAATCGAGGAGGGGTCTGCCGGCCCCATCGAGGCCGGACAGGGTGCCCTCTTGGCTGAGTCGGTTGATCGTTGCAAGGAAGGTTTCCAGGCCGGAGAGACTCACGAGCCCCGCAGCAATGATCATTGAGCGATCCATCTTTTCGGCAGTGCGGAGGTACCGGACCGCCTCCCGCTCATCCCAGTCCACCTCAAGATTGTCCCCACCGATTCCCAGGAGATCACTCCGGCTCCGGAGAAAGGCACGGGTCTCATCGTCAAGGGGCGAGAGGGCTTCCTCGACCATCCGGTCGGCCTGCCCGAGGCGGGTGATAAACTCCGCGAGGGCCCGCCGAAGACCGTCGGGGATGCCGGAGACTTCGGGGACGGGGAAGGACACAGCAGGCCTCCCAGGGCGAGGAGAGGCTGGTGAGAGATCAATGAGGTCCGCGAGGGAGGTCAGGATCTCACGGGGGGTGCTGGCGCTGCCGATAACGCTCCAGGCCTCGGGCTGGAAGTGGATGGTGGCAGGGATTGGTCGGGTCAGAAGCTCATCCACGAGGCTAAGGCGCCAGGGGTCAGCGGGAAAGGCTTCCGGCTTCAGGTGCAAATCAGCCGGCCTGAGCCCCAGTGGAGCCAGCAGATCGCGGAAGGATGAGCCAGGTGTGGTCCGCAAGAAGGAACCCGGTGGGGGTCCGGCGCAACTGACCAACCCAAGAACTAGGGAGGAGACAATGAAGCACCGGGGCCTCAATCGAGCAACCTATCCTCCTGAAACATCAGGAGGGACGTTTCCAAGATCACACCCATTCATTCGATATCGTGGTCGCTGTGGATCGACGAGATTCAGTCATGCATCGGCATTAGGGCATGATTCTATTCCCGGCGAGGGCACAGCCGCAAGGGAAAAAGTTACCTGTCCTCTTTTGAAGGGGAAGGGTCAGGTCTTGTTTACGGGCCATCCGATTTCGGTTGAAGGAACTGCGGTGTTTAACGTATGATTGGGCGATCTACTTCGCTCAACCCATAAGCTGAGCCCAGTCCGGCGATGCTGAAGAGAATCGTTAACGTCAGGGAAGGTGAAACCCGCCCCCTGCTCTGGTCATTCGCATACTTCTTCTGCCTGCTCTGTAGCTACTACATTCTGCGCCCGGTGCGCGATGAGATGGGCATCCAGGGCGGGGTGAAGAACCTCCAGTGGGCGTTCACCGGGACGTTTGTTGCCATGCTCGCCGCCGTTCCGATGTTTGGTGCAGTGGCTGCGCGGCTCCCACGCCACAAGCTCCTACCCCTGGTGTACTATTTTTTCATCCTCAACCTCCTGGGCTTCTTTGCCCTGTTTAAAAGCGGCATCGCCACCGCCTCTGTGGCCTGGGCTTTCTTTATCTGGGTCAGCGTCTTCAATCTCTTTGTGGTTTCTGTCTTCTGGAGCCTCATGGCCGACCTGTTTACCAATGAGCAGGCCCGGCGGCTGTTCGGCTTTATTGCGGCAGGGGGGAGCGCCGGCGCACTGTTAGGTCCTACACTGGCAGCAAGCCTGGCCATAGCCCTGGGGCCGGTCAATCTGTTGCTTATTTCCGCCCTGTTTCTGATCCTGGCAGTCGTGTGTATCCACCGGCTGGTGCGCCGGCTGCCCGAGTACGAACACGCGGCACGTTCGCGTGAGGAGCGTGCACCACCAGAAGAAGGACAGGCTCGCGAGGCTCACAGTCAGGAAGTGTCTATCGGCGGCGGGATACTGACGGGCGTCAAGCTGGTGTTTCAGTCACCGTATCTGTTAGGGATTTGCCTGTATATCTGGCTGTACACCACCCTATCCACCTTCTTGTATTTTGAGCAAGCTCATATCGTGGTGGACACATTTGCTGAGTCCAAACGGCGGACCGCGCTGTTCGCGTCCATTGATCTGGTGGTGAATGCGCTTACAGTCCTTGGGCAGGTGTTTCTCACTGGACGGATCGTCGCCCGCTTCGGAGTACCTGTAACCCTGGCCCTGGTGCCCGCCGCCATGGTACTGGGGTTCCTCACGCTAGGGCTCTTCCCGGTCCTCCCGGTGCTCGTAGCGTTCCAAGTGCTCCAGCGCGCTGGTAACCACGCCATTTCGAGGCCGGCCCGTGAGATCCTGTTCACCGTCGTCGGGCGGGAGGAAAAGTACACCTCCAAAAATTTTATTGATACGGTGGTCTACCGTGGAGGTGATGCGGTGAGCGGCTGGCTCTTCGCGGGTCTCGCCGGCATGGGCCTCGGCCGATCAGGCATCGCCTTCGCCGCGGTCCCCGTTGCGGCCGCATGGCTCATCACGGGCCTGGGGCTGGGTAAGAAGCAGGAAGCATGGAGGTGTGATCCATGGCGGATACGAGCGACCTGCCAAGTCCCTTTTGGACGTTCACGCTCTCGCGCCGGGGCGCCTTGAAGCTGCTGTTAGGGGTCGGTGCCGCGCTCACGATGGGGGATCCGCAGGATGCGCAGGGTACCCGATCCATGATAAAGCGCTCTATCCCCAGCACCCATGAGGAGGTCCCGGCGGTTGGGCTCGGGACTTCCGGGACCTTCGATGTGGGATCTCGCCCTGACGAGCGGGCCCCCCTGAAAGACGTGTTGCGCCGGTTCGTCGAGATGGGCGGCAGCGTGGTGGATACCTCCCCGATGTATGGGAACGCTGAGACCGTGATCGGAGACCTCGCAGCCGAGCTCGGGGTTCAGCGATCCCTCTTTTTGGCCACGAAGGTCTGGACCAGTGGCCGTGAGGAAGGGATCCGTCAGATGGGAAGGTCGATGGATCGGCTGCGCACCAAGCGCATCGATCTGATGCAGGTCCACAACCTGGTAGATTGGCGGACCCATCTCAAGACGCTCAGGGAATGGAAGGAAGCCGGCAAGATTCGGTATCTGGGCATCACGCACTATCGGATCGACGCCTTCGACGCCCTGGAGCGCCTCATGAGGACCGAGAATCTCGATTTCGTACAGCTCAATTACTCCGTCGAAACGCGAGACGCCGAAAAGCGGCTGTTGCCCCTCGCAGCCGATACCGGTACAGCGGTCCTTGTGAATCGGCCGTTCGAGGATGGGGCCCTGTTCCAAAAGGTACGGGGCAAACCTCTTCCCCCCTGGGCGGCGGAGTTCGAGTGCGAAAGCTGGGGGCAGTTTTTCTTGAAATACATCCTTTCCCATCCAGCAGTGACCTGCGTCATTCCTGCGACCAGCAATCCGAAACACCTGGTGGATAATATGCGTGCCGGGCTCGGGCGCCTACCCGACGCCATGACGCGACGGCGTATGTGGGAATACATGGGGCACCTGTAGCCATGTCGAATCACTACCATCACCGGGTTTCCGTAAGATCCGCTCCGCCCCTGCTTCCCCCCAAAAGAATCCTTGGCATTTTACCCATCCTTTGGTATGAAGAATGCACCAGTTAGGGTCAGGGGCAGGGACAGGTTTGAGCTGAAGGATTTTCGTCCCCATTGGGGACTTGGGGAGGGGGCATGAGGGAGAAGGGGAGAGGCTGTGGCGTTATCCCGTGGGTTCTCGCGGTGGTTTTGCCGGCAGTCCTGGTTGGTGGGCTCCTCTGGCCTGGAGGAGCATTGGGGATCGAGCCCCCTGGTCAACCTGCTTACGATGTGGAGGAGCTGATCGAAGAGCTTCAACGGTTGACGGGCTGGGACTGCTCGGGCCTCCCACGGCCAAGGGTGGAAGTCTTGGATCCGTCCGAGTTCCGCCGTCGGGTGCGGATGCCCGGGGACATGGTCATCTTCGGGTATTACAAGACGGGGACCCAGGATCAGCCGGATCTCATCCTCCTGAACGAAGAGTGCTCCTCCCGGGCCGGGCTTTTCAACGTTTCCCCCGAGGTCTTTTGCCGAGGGACCCTCCTTCACGAGCTGGTCCATTGGGTCCAAACCCACCAGACGAGTCAACACCCCAAAGGCCGGATCGAGCGGGAGCTGGAGGCCCACCAGTGGGAGCAGCGGTATCTGGCCCAGATGGCCAGATCAGGAGGTCCGAAGCCCCACCCCAGGAGTCCCTTCACGGGTCCTCGTGAGGTCCCCCTTGACTTGGAGGAGCATGTTGATCAACACTGGCTTCTGAACCCTCACGAAGAAGAAACCCCTAACGGCCCATAGACCCGGATTGACGCCGTTCAAGGCTTCTCCTTGACCCGATAAGGGGCCAGAGCTTTATCCATCATGTGGATCGCCCGGCTGCACTGGAAAAAGGCCCATGCGGACAGAACACCCGCTGCCAGGGCGATCATGCCTAACAGGAGGGTCAGGGCACTAGGCCGGCGGACGAAGAAGGTGGAGGTGAGGATGGAAAGAATAAGACCCCACCGCCAGAGCCTCCTCTGGTACCGGTACTTCTCCCGGAGGTCGACCAGCCGTTCGATCTTCTCCCGGGTGTCCTTATCCTCCGACCGGTAGGATCTCTTCGCCAGATCGCCTCCTTTGTGTTAAGAGGCCAGGGCCTCCTTCCTCCGGTAGTAGCCATTGATCAGAGAAACGATGATCATGGAGGCGAGGACCGTGAAGAGGAGGAAGCCATACCCCTTCCATCCCCCGTTCACGCCGAAGGTGCCCGCCCCATAGTCCCACCAGGCCTTCAACCCGATGGCCGTCATGGCGATGCCGGAGATCAAGGTCAGGATGAAAAGGGCTGGCCCCATCTGGTAGGGCTTGGGGAGGTACGTCCGGTCCGTCCAGATCATCGCCAGGCACCAGAGGCCTAAGGTGAAGACGCCGCCGATGATCCCCGCAGGGGTCGGGATGTCGATCAGCTTGATGTTCGGGAAGAGCTTGGGGAGCCACATGAGGAAGAGCCCGACCAACCCCACGTAGGCCAGGACCCAGGGCCTCACCTTATTGATGGACGTCTCGCGCAGGCCGTGGAAGATGGTCCTCATGCATTCGTAGGCGGTCCTGGTGTAGACCTCGTAAGCCCCGTAGATGGTGCCGAAGATGGCCAGGAAGACCCCGGCATCATAGATCGGGAGGAGCCAGCCGTGGATGTCGGTCAGAAACCGGGCCTGGTATTCCAGGAGCTTCACCCCGGAGGGGATCAACTGGTCGGTGTGGAGGATCCGGGCCCCGCCAATCATGAAGCCGGCGGCGAAGATGACCACCGAGGCAAAGGAGATGGTCGCATCAATGGTGGGGGCCTTCAGCCAGGCCAGTCCAGTTTGCACATCCGCTGGCTCCTCGGAGAGGGGGATCCGCTCACCCTTCTCCGTCAGCTCGTAGACCCGCTGCTGCACCTCTTGAAGATTCGGGAGGCGGAGGATGCCCCAGTCCTTCTCCCGGAGGAGCCCCACATACCCGATGTAGTCGTAGGTCCCGCCGCCGATGGCCCCGATGTAGAGGGTGGCCTCCACCCAGACCGGCCGTGAGGCCACATCCGGATACTTCTGGAAGATCCAGGGGGCGTAATCGGGGAGGCTCGGGATGAAACTCCCCTTCAACACGGCCAGCCAGTCAGGCTGGAAGTAGAAGACGGAGAAGAGGATGGAGATCATCATCAGGGTGATGATCACTGTCTGGGCCTTCTCCAGGACATCGTAGCCTCCCATGATGGTCAGGGCGATGGCCACGATGATGAAAAAGGTCCCCCAGACCCGAAGGTCACCAAAGCCGAACATCCAGTTCATCAGAGTCCCCAGGAGGGAGGGGAGGAAGGAGAGCCAGAAGGGGAAACAGGCGATGCTCAAGGCCCCGATAAAGAAGGGGAACCAGCCTTTCGGGCCGGGGAAGTGGGCCCATCGGTCCATCGGGTGCTCCCCGGTGAGGGTGATATACCTCATGGCGGTATAGGTCGCGATCCCCTTCACGATGGTCCCCAGGACGAAGGCCCAGAGGATGGCGTAGCCGAAGACCGCCCCTCCCCGAGAGGCAAAGAAGGTCTCGCCGGACCCAATGGTCAGCGAGGCCATGATGGCCCCCGGGCCGAAGAACTTCAGCATATCCTTCATCTTCCTGGATCGAATCGCGTCGGTGAGCTCTGGAAATTTGATCTTCTGTTGGGCCATCTCACATTCCCTCCCTTCGGTCAAACGACCCCCCCTTTTTCACCCAGATCCTGGAGATCCTCGGCCCTTATGAATCACCTCCCTTCCCAGAGTCCTTTCCGTTGCAAAGAAAGAGGCTTCTTCTGTCCTCAAAAAACCAAGAGACCCTCCTGAGCATACTTCTTCAAGAGGGCCTTGTGAACGGGTTCCCATCCTGGAGAAAGGCCTTAAACCTCTTTTCCATCCCCTAAGTTCCACTGGCCAACGCCTCTGACCTTCCTCGGTCCAATGGAGCCTTAAAAGTTGGTTTATCCTAGCCCGGTTTTCTTTCCCAGGTCAAGCGTTTTCTTTCTGGTCTCGAGAAGGAGCGTCTGTCCTCTGTGGATCGTTGATTGATTGACAATGGAGGCCATGACCGGTTACCTTGTTTTTCTGAAAGCTGATGGCTGAACGCTTACGAGTTGGGGGAGACCATGAGGACGGTTGCCGTGATGGGGGCAGGAGCGGTTGGAGGGTACTTCGGCGGGCTCTTGGCGAGATCCGGGGTGGACGTCTCCTTTATCGCCAGGGGCCGCCACCTGGAGGCGTTGAAGAGGAAGGGCCTCATCGTGAAGAGTGTTCATGGTGACTTCTCGCTTCCTGTCGAAGCGACCTCCGATCCCCGGGTTGTTGGCCCCGTCGATCTTCTGCTGTTCTGTGTCAAGTCTTATGACACTGAGCAGGCGATCCGGCAGGCCCTGCCGATGGTTGGGCCGAGCACCCTCGTCCTCTCCCTCCAGAACGGGGTGGACAATGGAGAGAAGCTGGCCACCGTTGTTGGGAAAGAGAAGGTCCTCGTGGCAGCGGTCTCTGTCGATTCGGGCGTGCCAGAGCCGGGGGTGATCGCGCATATGGGGGAGGGGAGGATCGTCTTCGGAGAGCCCGACGGAGGTTTGAGCGAGCGGGCAAAGTGGCTCGAGGTGTTCTTGAACCAGCATGATGTTCCCGCCCAGGCGTCAGAAGATGTCCGCCGCCCCCAGTGGAGCAAGTTCGTGTGGAACGCGGCGTTCAATCCGATCAACGCGATCATCGGTGGCCCTGTCCGGAGGATCGTTCAGCATCCTCTGACCCTGGAGCTGGCCCGGCGGACCATGGAGGAGGTCGTCCAGATCGCGGAAGCCTTCGGGATTCTGCTTCCCAACGACCTCATCGAGCGCCATCTCGGTTCGACTGAGACCATCGGTCTCGAGGTCAAGACCTCCACGTTGCAGGACCTTGAAGCCGGAAAGCCGCTGGAGGCGGAGGCCTTGAGCGGCACCGTCGTCCGAAAAGGTCAGGCCCTCGGCATCCCCACCCCTTATAGCCTCTCCCTCTACGCCCTCTTGGCCTCGCTTCAGCGAACCCCGGCCTGATCAATCTCCTGTTCATGACAAAGATCTTCCGGGCTGTTGAGTCCGTGACCGCCGGGGGGGGAAAAATAGCCGGCGCTCCGGAGCTCCTTGACCACCTCCTGGGTCAATCGTCTGATCAGGGAAGGATCGAAGAGGTCCATGTGGCCCGTCTCGTACCAGATCAGCTTCTTTGGCTCCTTCGCCTGTTGGTAGAGGGCCTCGGTCGAGGGGGCGGGGAAGAACTCGTCCTGCCGGCTGTTGATCATCAGGAGGGGCCTGGGGGAGATCCGTTCCACGAAGCGGAGGGGTTCAAAATCGCCGAAGAAGGCCTTGACGAGGGGCGGGATCGCCCAGGAGGGAAGCCACCATGGCGCTTCGCGGAGGTTTTGTCGGATGAGGAGGGGAAGACCCCCTCCGCCGTAGATCAGGACCACGGCGCTGGCCCGCTCGTCGAGGCCCCCAAGGACCGTCGTAAAGATGCTGCCGAAGCTGACCCCGATCAGGATGATCTTCTCCCGATCGACCTCGGGCTGGCCCCAGAAATAGTCGAGGGCGAGGGACCCGGCTTCCAACGTGGCAAGGCCCATGCGCCGGAGGGAAGGAACGGCCCTGAGGAGGTCGAAACCTTTAAACTCCGGGGGCCCGTTGTAGGGATAATCCATGCTGAGGAGAATGACATCGTCCCGTTCATCCAGGAAATCCAGGGCTTGGCGCCCCGTCTCGAACCCCGCAAGGATCAGGATGGCTGGGATCGGCTTCGTCACAGCCCGAGGCATCCTGAGGTAATATTCGAACGCCCATTCTTCGCCGGTGTGAATCCGTAATTCGTAACGTTTCGAGAGGGAGGTCTCGCCGAGGAGGGTCCGCTGGATGTGAGCGATCGGGGGCTTTCTCTCCAGGGAGACCCGCAGGGCTTCGGGAGAGGTCGTTTGACACCCGGTCTCGAGGAGGAGGGCCAGGGCTACTGCCATCCATCGGCTCCGCTGCATCGTACCTCACGCTCACTTCGCTTTTTTCCGCGGCCGCTGGCGCTCGGCCTCCAGCTCAACAAAGACCTCATGGGCGGCCCGGAGCGCCGCCCAGCCGGCCGGGAAGCCGGCATACACGCAGAGGTGGAGCAACACCTCCTTGATCTCTTCAGGGGTCGCCCCGTTCCCCAGGGCGCCCCGTGTATGGAAGCGCACCTGCTCGAGCCTTCCGAGGGCGGTGACGGCCGCCAGCGTGCAGAGGCTCCGGGTTTTGAGATCAATGGTGGGACGGCTCCAAACCTCTGCGGATACAAATTCCAGAATAAAGCGGGCGAGATCAGGATGGAGCTCCTCCCAGCCCTTCTCCAGCTCAGCCGCCATCTCGTCGCCCCAGATCCGCCGCACCACGGCACGTCCGATTTCCCGCTTGTCCCTGGCCATAAATCTTCTCCTCCTTCCCCCCTCCCCACCCCTCCCC
>JACQHM010000217.1 GCA_016199025.1 Candidatus Methylomirabilota bacterium
GCACCGCAAAGTTTTGCGGCGCATGCTCTTTCCGAATGCGGCTCTCATCTTCACGGAACGCCACGTCGAGGACCCAGTGCACCGAATTCTCAATCCCCCAGTGGCTGCGGACCGCAGAGGCGAATTGAGCGGCATCGCGCTCCAAACTGGACAGACGGAAACCAGAGCAGGCGCATCCCCCATACTAGAGCAACAAAGGCGACAAGTCTCACTCCCTTGGCTCGCTGGCCATCCCTTCCCATGGTCCTACTCTCCCCGGATCCTCAGCCCTTTCCGAAAGTCAGAGGGGCTCTCATACTTGTCCCCCAAGGTCCACATCCCCCGCTTCGCAGCCCTGGCTTGGGCCTCTACGTGTTCCAGCCCTGGCACACAGTCCCGCCGATCCCGCCCCCGATACACCTCCGCCAGGCCGCCTCGATCAGGGCTTGGTTCACCAGGGTGCCCTCCACAGCCGGTCTGATGGAAGCCTTGGAGGTCTCAGTCCAGGTCCTGGGGAGGAGAGTTGGGGCGGGGCAGTACGAGTTCGATCCCATGCAGGAGCCGTTCCGGCGGGGTCGTCTTCGGGAGCACTATCGTTGCCCCGGCCTGCACGGCTTTCGCGTAGAGCTTCGGGTCTTCGCTGGCGGTGAGGAGGACCACGGGGATCGGCTGGGTAGCGGGATCCCGTTTGAGCCGGGCACAGACTTCAAACCCATCGAGCCTCGGCATAAGGACGTTGAGGAGAATGACGGCTGGCTTCACCCGGTGCGCTTGGTCGAGCCCCTCCTCCCCGGAGGCGGCGGTAAAGACCCGGTACCCCCTCGGCTTCCAGCACCTCCTGGAGCAGCGCCCGGAAGAAGGGCTCATCATCGATGACCAGGATCGTCAGGACCGTCTCCACGGGATGTCATGCCCATCTGGATGAAAACACGGTCCCCTGTGGCTTCACCTCGGGAAGATAGAGGTTCAGGGATCAGGGCTGACCCCTCCCGCTTGACTCGCTCCACGAGGCCCTGGCCTCGGTCACCTGGAGGACCCAATCACCTGCCGCCAGGAGGCTCACGACCAGCTCCTGGTGGAAGGGGTCATCCTCAGTAGCCCTCCGGCTTGGACGTGCGCCTGTCACGGACGAGACGACCCCCCTCCTCGTAAATCCAGGGCTCGGCGCATCGGTCATCGGGGGTGCAGGGCTCACAGGCACTGGCGGAAACGTCGAGGCGTTCCGCAGCTCTTCTATCTTCTGCTGGGCAGACACCGTAGCCCTTGTCAGGTTCCCGCTGTAGTCGATATCCTGTGGGACAGCAGTGACCTGCTACCATACGTCCTAATCGCCCTAGTCGCAGAGGCCGGCTGGCGAGCTCGTGTCGCAGTCATTCTTCTTCCACGTATTCCCCGTGCCTGATCCGTCCCAGTGCAGGTCGTAGCTTCCGCTGCCTGACACCTCGTTCCTTCGCACCGTATTGTTGCTGGCGCCGCCGCTGACGACGATGCCATCCACGCCGCTGTCGAACACCTCATTTCGTGAGATGAGGTTATGGCTCGCGCCCTGCAACAACTCGATGCCGAACTCGCCCGCGTTGGTCGATGACGAAATTGGTGCCCCAACGGGTCCAGATTCCATAGGGAGCGGAGAGAGTCGACGAGACAGAGAACATATTGTGGCTGATCTCGAAGACGTTGGAAATAGTTGCGCCGCCGTTTTCCACCTTGTTGCCTGAGCCATCGGTGTCTGATCCAACCCTATAGAAGATGGCGGCGCGACCGCTGTCCAAATCGGCATCGTCGCCATCGGCCCCGGCGTTGACAAAGTTGTTGTGAGTGATCTGGATGGTATCCAGGATGGGTTGGTAATTACTCCCCGTAATCTTGATGCCATAATCGGTGCAGTCCTGAAGGGTGAACCCGTCGATCCAGGCCGACTTGGTGGCAAAGTCATCGATATCCTTGATCCAGATGCAGCCGATGAGACCTGTGCCATCGTTTTGCCCTACAATCGTCGCGCCGGCTGCGCCGTGGAGCCTGACGAACTTGTCCACGATGACCGCTTCGTTGTAGGTCCCAGGGCGGACGCGGATCTTGTCGCCCGGGCTGGCGAGGTTCACACCACCCTGGGCCGGGGGCCTTTTTCTTCCGGCACCGGAAGAGGGGCGTGACCACCGGCTGCCAAGTCACGAGAGGATCCCCCAGGGATAGGGCTCCAGGAGCCCGTGCTTCGCTTGTTCGACCCCCTCCAGGATGTTCTTGATCATGGAGAGGGGCAGGTCCGGGTTCTCCTCGGCGATCATGGCCAGCTGGGCATAGTAGCGGACCTGTTCCGACACGGTCCGCCCTTCGGCCTTGGCCTTGGCCTGCAGGCGCTTCTTCAAGCAGGCATCCAGGCGGAGTGGCAGCACGGAGCTTCGCATTCGTCACCTCCTTCCTCCTGTTCTACATCGTAGCACAAACAAACATTAGTACGTCAAGCCTTTCTTGCGAAGCGAGGCCGGGGAAGCTGTCCTCTGAGTGAACATGTCACCTCGGCTCCCCGTTCTAACGGCTGGTGAAACGCTCGCCCCCGTTTCATCCGGCCCTCCTGGGAACAAGCCCACCGTGGGTAGTCGCTTGGCGCCGGGCCCCTCGACGCACTCACAGGCCCTCGATGGCCCCAGGAGCGACGTGCTCAGGTCTCCGAAGGGTCAGGAAAGGGGGGCCTCCGTCCGTCCCGTTGCGCCGCCCGGTAGACCGTCGCAAGCGGCACCCCGAGCGTCTCAGTCATCTGCCGTCAGATCAGCAGCGCCGTTGGGAATCCACTGCATCCCCCGACGCTTCTGGCGACGGGCGACCAACAAGTCGTTCTCTTTCTCAACCATGCCGGCGCCATTGAACTGGCAATTGGCGCGCCGCTGGTCATAGTTGGGGATTTCAGGCCGATGCTTGGTGAGATAGCCGATCAGTTCGTCCAATTTCCTCTCGTTACGGGCCTGGGGGCGGAGCGCTTCCAGAAGTTGGCAGGCCGTTTCCACGTCTCCTTGCCGCAACAAGGGGCAGAGCTGCGCCTCGACCTCCTCCCAGCTGCTCAAGTCATCCCCCCGCTTTGGGGTGCTAAGAAATGGATAGTGATCCATAAGATGCACCACTTTGGGAAGATAGAGATGAAGTTGATAGACGCCCGGCCTCATCTAGCCTGTTGAAGCAGCCTGGCAAGAGGCCGCCGAGAAAGCGGCGACGTTCTCTTTCAGCTCCCTAGGCTTGGGTTAGCTTCCGCGTCGGATCCGGAAAGCCCCGGCCTACACCCAGCCCAGAAGAGGGTCACTACCCAAATGGTATCACGAATTCTCTTTTCCTTCGACCACCTGGCGCATCGGGGAGTGGACCCTTACAGGGAGAAAGCCCTTGACAGGAGACGGGGGCGATCCTATAACGAAAGCATCGCTGTCAATGGGGTGAACGCGAGGGAAAGAGGGATGCGAGGAGAGCTGGCGACCAGCAAGGTATGTGATGTCTCCTTTGTGGCCTTCGACCTGGAAACGACCGGGCTCTCGGCTGTCGCCGACCGGATCGTCGAGATCGGCGCCGTTCAGTTTGTCGGGGGGAGACCACTTGAGACCTTTGAAGCTTTGGTGGATCCGGGCATTCCGATCCCGCCCGAGGTGACAGCGATCCATGGGATCACCAACGAGATGGTCCAGGGGAAACCCGGGATCGCGGAGGTGCTCCCGGAGTTCCTCCGGTTCCTGGAGGGATCGGTCCCCGTCGCCTACAACGCGCCCTTCGACGTGGCCTTTTTAGCCATCGAAGTGGCCCGAAAGGGTTTAACCTGCCCTCCAACCCCCTTCTTGGATGCCTGCCGCCTGGCCCGTTTGCTCCTCCCCGGCCTCCCGGCGTACAACCTGCCTTTCTTGGCCACGAGGCTCCATGTCGAGGTGCCAAGGTTTCATCGAGCCTTAACGGATGCTCACGCCTGTATGGGGGTCTTCGTGAGATGCATCGAGCGCCTGAAAGGCGGAGCCGCCTCGTCCTTCTGGACCCTCTTGAACCTTCAAGGGGGCCCTCTCCACCTGGAGATGTTCACAGGGGCGGATCTACCAATGACCGAGGATTTAGCCGTCCTGAAGCAGGCCATCGAAACGGGGGGAATCGTCCGTATCCAGTACCGGGACAGCCGAGGCGGGATGTCGTTTCGAGAGATCACGCCCTATTCCCTCGTCCCGTTCAGGGGAGAGGTCTACGTGGAGGCCTTCTGCCATCTGCGTCAAGGCACCCGGCAATTTCGCCTCGACCGGATCCTTCGGATCGTTCCCAACTTCTCACGAGGATCACTTTGAAAGGGGAAGGAAGGGTCATGAAGAAGCGATACTTAAAGAGTCTAGGGATGAGTGGTCTGATCCTCCTGGGCGGGGTCTTACTCCCGGCCCTGGTGTTTCCTCAAGCCGAGCCCCTTTACGTGACCGACCAGATGCTCCGCGATGCTGACAAAGACTTAGGGAACTGGCTGCTCTATGGCAGGGATTATGCGAGCAGCCGTTTCAGCCCCCTGGCCCAGATTAACCCCACGAATGTGAAGAACCTGGTCCTCAAATGGGTCTTTCAGTTCGGCGTCCTCGATGTGCAGCAAGGCCAGCCGATGGTGAACAACGGGGTGCTCTACGTCACGTCCTCCTTTGGCCGCCTCTTCGCGTTGGATGGCCGGACCGGGAAGCTCCTCTGGCGTTACGACCACCCCCTGCCGGAGGATATTGTGACGTGGGCGCCGACGGGGGCGACGAACCGGGGCGTCGCCTTCTATCATGACAAGGTCTACCTGGCCACCTTGGATGCCCACGTGGTGGCGCTTGATGCCAGGACCGGCAAGGTGGTGTGGGAGACGGTCGTGGATGAGTATAAAAAAGCGATCAACATGAACCTGGCCCCGCTGCCGGTGAACGGGAAGATCATCGTCGGGATGGCCTGGGGGGATTTTGCCAGCCGAGGGTTCCTCGTCGCCCTGGATGCGGAGACGGGGAAGGAGGTCTGGCGGACCTCTACGATCCCCGCCCCGGGCGAGCCGGGGGGCGAGACTTGGCAGGACCCGGAACAGAAGGCCTGGCGGTATGGCGGCGGCGCGACGTGGCTGACCGGCTCCTATGATCCCGAGCTGAATCTCCTCTACTGGGGTGTGGGGAACCCGGCGCCGGCCCATGACGGCCTGGTGCGCCCGGGCGACAACCTCTATAGCGACTCCACCTTGGCCCTTGACCCCGACACGGGGAAGATCCAATTCTACTTCCAGTATACGCCCCATGATGTCTGGGACTATGACAGTAACGGCCCCACCCTTTTGACCGACGTTCAGGGCAGAAAGGCCTGGCTTCACGGCGACAAGAACGGCTTCTTCTACGCCATCGACCGGACGAACGGGAAATGTCTGTACGCCGTCCCCGTCGTCCGGATCACGTGGGCCAAAGGCCTGGACACAAATTGCCGGCCCATCGTGAACCCGGAGAAGCTCTTGAGCCGCGACCGGGTGACGACGGATATTGCCCCCTCCCGGGCTGGCGGTGTCCCCTGGTACCCGATGGCCTATAGCCCCAGGACCGGCTATGTGTATGTGCCCACCACAGAGATCAGCATTGACCTCCAGGCCCGCTCTGAAGCCCCGAAGCCGGGCTACCCCTATCCCGGCGCCCAGGTGATCCGGACCTCTAGGCCCGGCAACGGGGCCTTAAAAGCCCTGGATGCCCAGACCGGCCAGGTCATCTGGGTGGCAAATCAGCGATCCCCCATCTGGAGCGGCGTCCTGGCTACCGGCAGTGACCTGGTCTTTGCCGGCACCCCTGAAGGGGAGTTTCGGGCCTACCACGCCAGGACGGGGGAACTCCTCTGGAGGTTTCAGACCGGCTCCGGCATCCACGGTGGCCCGGCCACGTTCCTCGTGGACGGCAAACAGTCTATCGCCGTCCCTTCAGGGGGAGGAGGGCCCTCCAGGATCAACGCCGCCCGGGGCGGCACCCCCTGGCTCAAAGATGCTGCCCCTGGTGGAGCCCTCTTCGTCTTCGGCCTCCACGAAGAGGAGAGCGTTGCGCACTGAGTAACCCTACCCATCCAGCAAACCCTTTCAGAATGGCTGATCCGATTCCGACAACAGGAGGGAAACGATGGAGAAGACGAAGGTTGTGTCGCCCAAGGTCCTTCAACCAACGGCACCCTTTTCCCAGGCGATCACCGCCCGCGGCCACACCTTCATGTTCATCTCCGGCCAGGTGGCTCTTGATGCTCAAGGGAACCTGGTGGGGAAGGGGGATGTCCGGGCACAACTGAAGCAGATCTTCGAAAACATCAAGGCCCTCCTGGAGGCCAGGGGGGCAACCCTGGACCAGGTGGTGAAGCTCACGACCTTCCTCACCGATGCGGACTTCTACCCGATCTTCAACGAGGTCCGGAGGGAATCTCTGAAAGAGGTCTATCCTGCCAGCACGGCGGTGATCGTCAAGGGCCTGGTGAACAAAGATTGGCTGGCGGAGGTGGAGGCCATCGCCATAGTAGACTGAGACTCAGCGGAGACCCTGACACCTGACCCCTCCCCCAACAACTTGACAGCATGTTTGCATGGTAGTATTCTGCCGGGAAGGAGGGGGGCGGATGCGACGGACACAAGTCCAATTGGATGAAGCCACCTATAAGCGGATCAGGGCGCTGGCCTATGAGTCAGGTCACTCGATGGCAGCCGTCATCCGGGATCTCCTGCAACAGGCCCTGTCGGCTCCCCGAGGGGTCCGGGCTAGAAAGGGCCGACGGTTCTCTTTCGTTGGGGTCGGTCGATCCGGCCAGCGTACCATCTCTGTCGAACATGATCGGGCTCTGGCCGAGGACTTCTCGTGATCTTTGCTGACACCTCCTGGTTTTATGCCCTCGCCGACCGAGACGACATCAACCATCGTGAGGCGGTCCGGTTGATGGACCAAGCCCTTACGCAAGGGGAAACGTTTCTCACCCACAACTATATCCTGGTGGAAACTTCTGCCTTGCTCCATCGGCGCCTGGGTCTGCCTGCGGCAAAGCGGTTCCTGGCCGATGCCGAGGCCATGACGATCCACTGGGTCACAAAGGACGAACACCGGCAGGCGGCTGACCAGTTCCGCCGGAGGACGACGGGTCGTCTGAGCCTGGTGGACGTGGTCAGCTTCCTCGTCATGCGGCATTACGGCCTCGGCATCTATCTCGGCTTCGATGAAGACTTTAATCAGGAAGGCTTCCGTTGCTATGTCCTTCCCACGTAACGCTCTTTCCTTCTTTTGACCGATGGACAGGGGATTCGAGGGTCGAGAAAGGCCCTAGGGATTAACCACAAGGGAGGGGGAACGATGATCACGGTGCCTGCTCACCGGGTCCGGCAGTTCGGGATGGAGTTCTTTCAGGCCTGCTTTCCGGCCGCCGACGTCCGGCGCCTCGTCCGGTTCGAGGTGTTAAGCTACGAGGGTCAGAAGGTGACGGCAAAGGCGAAACGGAAGCGGGCCTCACGCTCGGGGATCAACTGGGAGGTCCTGGAGCAGAAGATCGGGAGGAGCGAGGCCGCCTTCCAACGGCCGCTCATCAAGAAGAAGATCGAGGAGCTGATCGCCTATTACCGCGATTGCCAGGAGCAGCAGAACCTGCCGGCGATCCCGGGGGCCGTCATTATGATCGCCGAACGGCCCCTGACCTTCTCGCCCTCCGGCCCGAACCCCCGCCTGGGGCTCCTCCAGATCCCCGAGGAGCCGGGCATTCTCCGGGTCTTAGACGGCCAGCACCGCCTGGTCGCCCTGGATGCGGCCTCGGAGGATGGGGAGGTCGCCATCGATGTCCCCGCGGTGATCTTCGATGCCCTGGACCCCCGCCAGATCATCGAGATGTTCGTCACCATCAATGCCAAGCACACGCGGCTGAACCCCTCCCTCCTGCTCAGCTTGGCCGGCCGCCGTCTGTATACGAATCCTGACCAGGCCCTTGCCCACGACGTCATTCGAAAGCTCAACGAGGATGCCAGCTCTCCCTTAGCAGGCCAGATCCGCATCCTAGGCGTGGGGAAGGGGACGGTCTCGCAGGCGTCCCTGGCCGGAGAGATGGTCCGCCTGTTCGAAATGATCGACCAGTTGGGAGGACGAGCCAGACGTCGGGAGTTCGAGGAACACGGGCGCCGGTTCTTCCTGAACTACCTGAAGGCTATCGAGCACACCTTCCCCCAGGCCTGGGCGGGGCGGAAGTACAGCATCAAAACGGGGACGGCCCTTCGGGCGTTCATCCGGGTGGTACCGGATGTCATGGGCGCCGTTCACGACCTCCGACGCGATCCGTATGACCTCTCCGCGCTGAAGCAGGCCCTCGCCCCCTGGGGGGAGCGGCTCGGCGATCGGCGGTTCGAGACCGAAGGGGAGTGGCGGACGAAGCAGGCCGGCGGCACCCATGGGACGGTCGAGATCCTCACCCGAGAGCTCCATGACGCCCTCCGCGCCCGATAAGGGGCCCAGATTGGGACCAGGCTCAGGCTTGTCAAGATCCGGGATCTGCTTTCCATGAGAGGAGGTAATCTATGGAGCGTCCGCCCATCAACCCGGGCCGGGTGGACTGGACCGGGGAGAACCCCTGTATCTACCTGAGAGAAGAAGAGAACGGACCCTTTACCTGCCTGGCCAGCTTCTTCCGCGTGATCGACTCGCCCTACGGTGGAGGCCACGCCCTCCTGCTTCTCGCTGATCCCCAGGGGAAAGGGGGAGTGGGCCTTCCGAACGTCTGCCTGACCGATAACCCGCCCTTGGCCAGGTGGCTGAAGGAGGAATTCGCGGCTCATTTCGGGGTCTTCAAAGGGAACCCGGTCCTCCGGGACCTGCCGATCCGAACGGGTCTGGCCATGCCACCTTCGGGCGATGCGAAGACCTCGTGGACCGAGCGGATGACCACGGAGGGGCTGGAGATCGCCCTGACCTGGTCCAATCTCCAGGAGCCCTTCCTGGTGCAACTGCCGAAGGAACGCTCAGCAACTGGGGTCCACGAACTCTTCTCCCTCTTTGTGGATGCCCAAGAGGCAGAGGTGGTGGTGAACGGCGCTCGGGTGAAAGGAAGGGTCTTCCCCCGCGATTTCCAGGGCCGGCAGAGCAGCCATGCCTTCCTGGCGTTCTCCGAGACGTGGGTCAGGGTCTCGTAGGTGTTCAGCTTTCAGCCGTCAGCGTTCAGCAAACACAAGGAGAAGAGAGGAGGAGAAGAATGATGCGGTGGAGGGTGTCTCTTGCCAGCATGGGTCTTTTCCTGCTGGGATTCCTGCTGATGGCCGACAAGGGATGGGCCCAGCCGATGCCGTTGTACGAGACGAAACAGGTCGCCCAAGATGTGTACCTCTTCCGGTACAAAACCCACAACAGCCTGTTCATCGTGACCCCGGAAGGGGTCATCGTGAACGATCCGATCTCGCTGGAGGCGGCACCGATCGCCCTCCAGGAGATCCGCCGGATCACGAACCAGCCGGTCCGGTTTTTGATCTACAGCCATCACCACTTCGACCACATCACCGGCGGTAGGATCTTTGGCCCGAACGTCGAGATCATCGCCCACCAAAACGGCAAAGCCCGCCTGGAGGTCCTGAAGAACCCGAATATCCCCCTCCCGACGATCACCTTCGAGGACCGCTACGTGCTGCTCCTGGGGGGCCGGAGGATCGAGCTGATCTGGGCGGGGATCAGCCACAGCGACAACCTGATCCTGACGTATCTCCCTGAGGAGCAGCTCCTCTTTGCCGTGGACCTGGTGGCGAACCGGCGGACCGGCTTCACCCGGATGCCCGATAGCTACTTCCCGGAGCTGTTCCAGGCCTTGGAGCGGATGCGGGAGATCCCGTTTCAGACCTTGGTCCTCGGGCACGGCGCCCCGGGAGGCCGCGACGTGCTGGAGGCCTACATCGGCTACTGGAAGGACCTGGACACAGAAGTGCAGCGGCTGATGGCAGAAGGGATGAACACCTTCCCCGAAGGCTTGGAGAGGGTTTTGGAAACTGCGGGAATCTTCAAGAGCCCCCCGAGCTTGCAGGTCCCCTCCAGTTCGTAGAACCGGCGTCCGGCCTCCTCGACAGGACGGAACGTGAAGCGTCCGTCCAGGACCTTCCGCAAGATTTGACGGGCTTTCGGGGTGGAGGCGGCGAGCGTGTCCCGGATGTGGGCCAGGTCTTCGGCCATGAGGGTCTGGGCCCGCTCCAGTTCCCTGGCGGTCAGGAGGGGCGCCTCCTGCAAGGCTTCGAGCTCCCGGGTCAGGTCGGCGAGCTGCTGTTCCTTCGTCTTGATCGTCGCCACCACGGCGGAGGGGGCCGCGCCGTTCCCGGCGGCTAGGGCCTCGACGAGGTTGTGGATTTCCTGCTCCACCTTGCGCCGGCGAGCCTCCAGCGCGCGAAGCAGGTCCGGGGTCTCGGCCAACTGCTGGCGGACCTGCTCGGCGGCCGTTTCCAGGATCCGGCGGACGCGCTCTGGCTGGAGAATCTCCCGGGCGAGCGTCTCGAGGACCGCTTGGTCCACCGGTTGGATGCGTTGCCGAAGCCCGTTGGCGCACCCGGTTCGCCCTTTGAGATGGTATTCCACGCAGCCGTAGTAGGCCCGACGCCCGTTGCTGGCAATGATGATGCCGGCCCCGCAGATGCCGCATCGGCCGAAGCCGGCCAGCAGATATTTGGCGCCCCGCCAGCTCTCGGGCTTGCCCCAGAAGTGTCCGTCCTTCCCTCGGGCGTAGATGGCCCGCTCTTTCGCCAACCGCTCCTGGACCTCCTGCCACAGAGGGTCGGGCAGCAGGGCCAGGTGAGGCACCCCGAGGCGGACCCGCGGCTCCTGGGGCACCGTGACGCCCGCGCGGCCGCCGGCCCGGTCTTCCCGGCGAGTGCGCCCCCACACCAACACGCCGCGGTACAGGTCCCGCGTCAGAAACTTGCGCAACGTCCCGGGCCACCACCCGTGACCGGCGGGGCTGGGCACGCCCTCTGCGTTCAACCGCTTGGCGATCCGGGGGATGCCTTCCCCGTCAGCGTACAGGTGAAAGACCCGCCGAATCAGGTCCGCCTCTTCGGGGATGATCTCGTACTCGCAGTGGCCGTTCACCCGCACCGTTCGGTAGCCATAGGGCGGGGCTTGGGTGGCATATCCCTGGCGGGCCTTGTACAGGGCGGCATCCCGGCACCGGAGGCGGGCCTTGAGGCGCTCCATCTTGTCGCTCCAGATCCTGACGAACCCGACGATTTCCGCATCCGGCGACTCGTCGAAGGCGTCCTCCGCCTCCTCCAGGTAA
>JACQHM010000219.1 GCA_016199025.1 Candidatus Methylomirabilota bacterium
ATCCTGTACTGCCCTAATCCAAACGTGGCCCCCTTGCCGACGTGGAGATAAGAGGATAGCGGGCGCGATGAATCGCGCCCCTACAGCGACGCGATCGCTCGGGAGGACTCCTCGACATCTCCAAGCTGCTCTTGGATCATCCTTGACACCTTTTTTGTCAAACGCTATCCTTTAGTTTGAAACGTTCAACGTTCGAAGAAAAAGGAGAACGAATATGCCCATCGTGAAGACGTCTGCCAAAGGACAGGTCGTAATTCCAAAGGCCATCCGAAAGGCGCTCGGCATCAAACCTGGAACGAGCTTCCATGTCCGCGTGGAGGGCAAGGAGGTTGTTCTCTTCCGGCTGCCAGATGATCCCATTCGGGCCCTTCGCGGAGTCGTCAAGGGTGGACCCTCCCTCACGAAAGCCCTTTTAGAGGACCGCAAGGAGGAGCTGGAGCGTGAGGAAAAGAAGTTTGCTCGATTCCTTCGCCGTCCTGGCTTGGGTTCAAAATGAACCGGGCGCGGACCGCATAGAGGCACTTCTGACTCAGGCTCAACGGCGGAAGACTTTTCTTCTCCTGAGTGTCATCAACCTGGGGGAAGTGTATTACCGGCTCGCCAGGCAACACGGCCATCCATTGGCCCAGGAGATCATTTGGCAGCTCGAGACCCTTCCGATCCAGCTCTATCCGTGCGATCAAGACCTTGCCCTTGAGGCGGCAAAGATCAAGGCTGACTATCCGATGGCCTACGCCGATGCATTCGCTGTGGCGACTGCTCTGAGAGAAAACGCCGCGGTCGTCACCGGGGACCCGGAGTTTCGCCAGGTCGAGCATCTGGTCACGATCGAATGGCTATGACCACCTCACGCCGACTTCCTCGACCCTTCGATCCTGTACTGCCCTAATCCAAACGTGGTCCCTTTTCCAAGATGGACATAAGTGCCCAGGCGGAGATAAGGCCAGAACTCGCTGAAGTCGCCCCGGAACATCGCCTAGCCAATTTTATGAGGCGGAACTCCTGCACAGCCGCTCCCTGCTGGTTTCCCCTTCAGCGGTAGCGCCTGACCTGTTCGATGTACGCTCCGATAACCGCCCTCAAGGCCAATTTCAGATGGTCCAGGTTGATCTTGACCTTTTCCCCTGGAGGGGGAGAGGGAAACGCAAAGGCGTTCACCTTCGCCTCCAGCTCCGTCAGAAGCTCCTCCACCTTCCCCTGGATGTGAACCTCGTTTTCTTTCTGCCGCCACAGCTCGGTGAGCTTTGCCTGGACCTCCTGATCCCTCCAGACCTTCGAGACCACGGTATCGGCATCCCACACCTCCCCGAGGTCTGCCTCCCCACCGGGCAGGGTCAAGGCATAGCGGCTTGGCGCCCCAAGCTGCGCTTTCTTGATGGGGATCTGCCCGTCCACCAGGCAGAGGGCGAACGTTTCAAACAGAGCCAAATCGCCGAGGAGGGCGGCGACGGAGGGATCCAGGATGGTTCTCCGGAAGGTGCGGTCCACCTTCTGAGCGATGAGGCCCTCAACCTTGAAGGCGTTCTGTTCGTTCGGGTAGATATGGACCAGGGTATTGGTGGGAACCTCATGATACTTCCGGTAATGCTCCAGGGCCTCCTGATAAGAGGCCCAATTGGTCAGAGGGATCTTCAGGGCCACGGTCACCCGCCGGATCTCCTTAGCATAAAGATCGTCACTGGTCCTCTGGATGTTTCCCTGGTCCACCTTGAAGGTAAACCGCGACGCTAAATCATGGCTCGGATTCAAGGTCTGGACGGAGGTCAGGAACTTGGAGAACAGATACGACTCCTCATGGAGGTTCGGGGCAAAGGTGTAATTCAGCAGCACCTCCGAACGGTTGAGGAGCCAATCCAGTTGCTCCTCCACATACTGATCGAGCCCTCTCTCGGCATTCTCCGGACGCTTCCTCCACTCGTGTTCGTACTCGTACCACATGATGTCCCAGATAGTCTTCAGCTCCAAGGGCCCCTTTAAGGTGTTCCTGGCATACTGGACATGTTGATAGGGGTTATAGGTGTTAATCTTTTGGAGGCGTTCGCGGGTAAAGACGTTCAGGAGGATGCCCTCGTAGGCCTGGTATTGATAGCCGGGGACCTCCGGGCTTACCAGGACGAGTTTGTATCGCTCAGGGTCCTTGGGATCGACGGCGAAGCTCCAGTGCATCTGTCTTAACAGCTCGTTGAGGATGGGATCGGCGACCTCTTCGAAGAGCCGGTCCTCGGCGGGGCCTCCAGGGATTGGAAGGTACTTTCTCAGTTTCAGGGCGGTGAACTGGGTCCTCCTGGTGATGTCGTCGCTGTACTTCCGCCCCATCAGGTCCCTGTACTGACCCAGGATGTTCACCCATCCATCAGCATCGTCCCCGATCAAGGCCCACAGCCTGTTGATCTTTTGCCGCATGACCTCGATCAGATCGCTGATCCCTTTCATCAGGATGTTCCAGACCTCCAGATCCAAAAGCCTCTGGGCCTCCAGGAGATAGGCTTCTTGCAGCTCTTCCTCATCCCCCTGCATGGCGCCCCTCTTTTTATCCACCGCCTCGATCTGCCTGGCGATGAGGCTTGGCTTTTCCTCGCCCTCGGGATACAGATGCCGCTTGTAGCTGGAATCCCAGAACCCGGCAAAGGCGTCGAACCGGTCCTTCAGGGCCTTCAGATAATCCCTGGCGATGACGATGGCGTGAGGGGACTCGGACAGGGTGATGGGGAGGAGCAGCTCCCTCTCTCTCTTGATGAAGAGCCTGAAGATCTCCTGCTCGACCAGGCCGAGATCTTTCTCGCGCTCGAATTTCTCCGTGCCGAAGAACAGGTCGATGATCTTCCTGGCCTGAAGGTTCATCCATCCCCTGACGGTGTTGGAGGAGAGATCTGTTTCCTTTCCCAGATAGAGGTTTCCCATGGTCTCGGCGTTCTGGATGACCTCAGTATCTGAGACCCCCCAGAAGATCCATGAGCTGCCGTATTTGACCTCCTCGGTCAACCTGCCCCTGACAGGGAAGGGGAGGGAGCCGGTCCGGCCGGTGCTCACCTTCGAGGCCAGTTGCCGGTACTCGCCGGGGGCCGTCCTGGCCGTGGCCGGGTTTTCCACCATCGTCGTCAACGGGCAGTCGTTGAGGGTCTTGGTCGCCAGAAGGATGCCCTTCCCTACCGCCTCCCCTCTCGGCTCGAGGATCATTTCATAGATCTCGTAGGCGAACCGATAGGCAAACGATCCAAGGACCTCATACGAGGGATAGCGGATCGAACTGACACCAAAGGCGCCGAACCGTTCGATGTCAGTCGGAGCGCCTCCGATATGGGCCATCCCCCAGTTGACGATGTTGCTATAGATGGGGCAGTTCCCTGCCAGATTATCCTTCACCACGGCCAGGAGGAAATCGGCGATGGCCGGGACGATGCCCGACTGGGGGATGACGTCATTCACCTGGGAATCCATCCGGTCCCCGTCCAGGATGAAGGGCACGTCAAAGAGTCGATCGTTTTCGACGGCGATGGTGTCGGAGAAGACCATCCGGGTGGGAAGTTCGGGACGAGTGGCCATGAACCGCATCAGTTCCCGGATCCCGGCGAAGTTCTTGGCATCG
>JACQHM010000220.1 GCA_016199025.1 Candidatus Methylomirabilota bacterium
CTCTTCGGATCATTCGTCTCACAGCCTTCTCCTTTCTCGGTTACGCGGTTCGCCTCCAGGGCAGCAGAGGAGCCCCCCCCACTGCCCCCTGGAGGCCGGGATAGACCTCAAACACCTGAAGAAACGGCAGCCGCCACCGGCCACCCTTCCGCGAGAAGGACCGGCGTCACGAAGAAGAACCCTCCCTGGCCCCAATCCAGGCTCTCCCGGATGGCCCGGAGCACCGGATCGAGCCGGTTGCCATCCTGGACGACAAAGGAAAAGGACACGCAGGGCTGATTCCCGGCACCGAGGAGCTTCTGATGGGAGGCAAAGATCATCCGGATGCCCAGCTCGTCCAGCTCCTCCATGAGGGCCTTTATCTCCAGATCGGTGAACAGAGAGACGGTCACGAGATACATTGCTTCTCCTCCTTGATCGGGTGCCTTGTTCAGCCTCGAAGATACTTCTCCGGTTTGACAGGAAAAGGACGGACAGGTTTCATCCAGGTAAAAAAAAGCCCGGCATCGGGCGTTCGACGCTCGATGCCGGGCCGTCTTCAGTGGCGTGATAGGTTTAGGCGCGTGGCAGGGTGAAGGTGACCTGGGTTCCTTTCCCTAGCTCGCTCTCGATCTTTAGCTCACCGCCGTGGGCCTGGACCAGGTGCTTGACAATGGCCAACCCCAAGCCGGTCCCCCCGAGCTCCCGCGAACGGGCTTTCTCCACCCGAAAGAAGCGCTCGGTGATGCGGGGCAGGTCCCAGGAGGGGATGCCGATGCCCGTGTCCGTGACGCTGATTTCGAGGAACGAGGTAGGGGCGGCCCTCTGCGGCCGCCCACTATCGGGGTCCTCCGGGAGCCCGCTGAGGGGCTCCCCTACACCCTTGGCCCTCACCGTCACCCGCTCCCCTTCGGGGGTGAATTTGACCGCGTTATCGACGAGGTTGATGAGGATCTGGGCCAAGCGGTCCCGGTCAGCCAGCACGGGGGGAAGCCCGGTGGGGATCTCGTTTGTCACCGTCAACCCCTTCGCCTCAGCCTGGGGCTTCAAGATGGCAAGGACGCCCTCCATGACCTCGTGAAGCTCTGTGGGCTCCAGCTCTAACTTCATCTTCCCTAGCTCGATGTTCGACAGCTCCAAGAGATCATCCAGGAGACGGCTGAGCCGTTCGGTGTGTTTGAAGACGATCTCCAAAAAGCGGCGGGCGTTCTCGGGCTCCTCCAGTGCTCCACCGAGTAAGGTTTCCAGGTATCCTTTAATTGAGGTGAGGGGCGTGCGGAGTTCGTGGGAAACATTGGCCACGAACTCGGTCCGGACCCGTTCCAAGCGCCGAAGTTCAGTGATGTCCCGGAGGACTAGGAGGGTGCCGAACATTCGCTCCTGGAGGGAGAGCGGCGTCGCGTGGGCCTGGAGGATCCGCTCCAGCGGGGCCGCGAGGGTAATCTCCTTCCGGCAGGCCTCGCCCTGCTGGCAGGTCCGGCACTCCTGGAGGAGGTCGAACAGGTCCTTGTTCCGGATGACCTCGAGGAAGGGGCGGCCCTCCCCTTGGCCGGCACGGAGCCTGAGGATCGCCCGAGCGCTTCTGTTCATCAACACGATCTGTCCCTGAGGATCCACGGCGATGACCCCCTCCTCCATGCTCTCCAGCATGGCGGCAACCTTCATCCGTTCCCGCTCGAGATCTCCGATCTTCTCCTCCAGGCGCTCGGCCATCGCGTTCAAGGCCCGGCCTAACTCGCCGATCTCGTCCTGAGATCCTGTCGGCGCCCGCTGGCCGAAGTCCCTGGAGGCGTAACGGTAGGCGATCCTTTCCATCTCCACCACCGGTCTGGTGACCCTTCGGGCGATCAACAGGCTCATCGCAAAGGCAACCCCTAAGGCGATGAGGGCGCCGACGAGGACGGCACGCCGGACCGAGGCCTTCGCCTTCTTCACCTCGGTCAACGGCACGGCCAACCGCAAGACCCCGATGACCTCCTCCCCTTGAAGCAGGGGCATGGCGACGTAGAGCATGTCCACCTGAAGCGTCGTGCTCCACCGGAGGGCGCTCCCGATCTCCCCGGCGAGGGCGGCCTTCACCTCGGGCCTCCCTCTATGGTTCTCCATCTGTCGGACCCCTTCCAGGGTCTGCTCGGAATCCCCCAGGACGACCCCATCCCGAGCAATAATGGTCACCCGCATCCCCATTCGGCCGCCGAACTCGTGGGCCAGCTCTTGGATCAACGCCTGCGGCGTTTCACGGATGAGAGAGGGTGTGATGGTGTCCTTCACCAGCATCCCCTGGGCGGCCAGGTTCGCCTTCAGGTTCAAGACGGAGCGCTGCTCCAGGGTCCTGGTGACAGAGATCCCCATGACGAGGATGATGGCGGAGACCAGGAAGAGGTAGGTCAGGGTCAGCTTGGCGGCGATCCGGCGCCTGACCAGGTTCAGGAGGGGGCTGATCATGTTTGTTCCTGGGGGTCGAAGCGGTAGCCGGCGTTCTTGACGGTAAGGATCCGTTTGGCCTCAGGGCCCAGCTTGCTCCTCAAGCGCCGGATGTGGACATCCACGGTGCGGGACTCAACCTCCAAGGCCCGCTCGTAGCCCCACACTCGTTCCAGAAGGAAGTCGCGGCTCAAGACCCTCCCCTTGGCGGCGATCAGCGCCCGGAGGAGCTCGAACTCCTTTGAGGTCAATGCCACGGCCTCCCCTCGCACGTCGGCGGTATGGCGCCCCACGTCCACCTCGAGAGAGCCGAACCGGAAGACCTCCTTCACCTCGGGCTCAGTGGAGCGGCGGAGCAGGGCCTTGACCCGGGCCGCCAGCTCCCGAGGGCTGAAGGGCTTGGTCACGTAATCGTCGGCCCCCAACTCCAGGCCCACGATCTTATCGACCTCCTCCCCCTTCGCCGTCAGCATGAGGATAGGCAGATGGCTGGTGTCCGGCTCCCGTCGGATCCTCCGGCAGACCTCCAGGCCATCAATCCCGGGGAGCATCAAGTCGAGAATGACAAGGTCCGGCTTCTCCTCCGCGATCACCTTGAGGGCTCCCGGCCCATCGGAGGCGGCCACAACCCTGAAGCCCTCCCGTTCCAGGTGATACTTCAAGAGGTTCACGATGTCCGGCTCATCATCCACAACCAGGATCATCTGAGCCACGGTTTGGCGACCTCCTTCAACCAAGTGTCGGCCTCCTCAACTTCCAGAGTAGCGCTCGGACCCTTACCCGGGCAAGCCCTAACGGCGGCGTTTCTTGCCGCCCCGCGACCTGGGCAACGGGAGATCGGGCCAGAGGATGGGGGGACGCTCCTTGAACTCTTCAGGACCGCCCTCTTCAGCAGGGGGGAGACTCGCCAGCAGCCAGATGACTCCAGCGGCTACCACTATCACCACTACAGTCGCTTCCCAGACGGAGACCGCAAAAAGGAGGGAAAAAACAGTGCCAAGGGCCAAGAGGATCGCCGTGACGACGGCAATCGTCAAGGCAACCAACACATAGAGGAAAAGAACGGAAAACACCTGGGACCCCCATGATTCACCACCCACCGTTTAAAGCCGGGAGACGCCTGAGCGGTGGGCCGCCTCCGGATCGATCACCTCGAATAGCTTGATCCCTTCCAGTTCCCCCACCATGACGAGGACCCGCTGGAGATGGGCCTCGTCATCAACGTAGATACTGATATCTCGGAGAATATGGGTCCGCCCGACGCTGACTAGGCGGATCTCGCCGACGTTCGCCTCTGCTGTCCCGATGGCCGAACAGAGCCTCCCTAAATACCCCGGCTGATCCGTAATGCGGACCCGCAAAGTCTTGACCAGCTTATCGGCGTTCTTCTCGATCTGCATGACCAGGTCCCCTCGTTCCTCCTCTAGCCGACTTTTCGGAGAGGCCTTTAAAAGGCGCTCCCGCCCCCGCCGCCAAAACCCCCGCCGGAGGAGCCGCCTCCTCCGCCACCGCCAAAGCCTGAGGAGCTGGAACTCGCCCTCGGGGAAGCACTCATGGTCGTCCAGACGCTCCGGGACATGCCGTTCAGTTGACGGCTGAAGCTCATGGTGTTGAAGCGGCCGGACGTTCCCTCGTACCATTTGGGAGGTTCGGTGACGATCCCGGTAAAGGCCCTGGCCCAGTTCTGCTCGACGCCTAAGGCCATGGCGTAGGGGAGGAGCTTCTCGAAGGCGGAGGGGTCCCGGATCAAGCGCATCCGGTCCTTTTCCGCCCGGGCCAAGTATTCTTCTAACCCTAACACCTTGAGATACGTCTCCACCCCTGCCTTCGTCCGGGCCGGCATAATGCGGGCAAAGGCGAAGATGATCCCGACCGAGACGAGGAGGGCCCCCACGGCGAGGAAGGGGCTCAGACCTTTCGCCGAGGCATACCCGATCACGGGGGCGAAGCCGATCACCAGGAGGAGCGAGGCAATCCCCTGATAGAAACCCCTCACCCGGTCGGGACGTAGGACAAAGTAGCGGCGACTTTTTAGCTCCTGGTAGATCCCTTCCTTCAACTCTGGGAGATGTTGGTAGAAGCGGTTCTTAAGGAAGTCCAGGGGAACATAGTCGCCATGCTCCCCGAAGATCCCTTCCAGGAGCATCCGCTCGTAGAGGCGCAGCTCTCCCCAGGCCTCCGGGCCTTTCAGGCGGCGGAAGGCGTAGCTTCCCTCCAACTCCTCGATCTTCAGGTAGCCTTTGATGGCCAGGTCCACCAGGGTGGCCGAGAGGTCCCTAGGGTCCATGGTGTGATCGGCGAGGGTCCCGACCTCCGCTGGTCGGAGCCCCTCGGGCGGTTCGAAGAGGGGCATGACGGAGCGGCTCGGCTTCGGGTCTCTTCCACCCGTGTACCAGAGGAGGCCCATCAGGGCGAAGATGAACAGAGGGAGGGCGAGGAGGGGGTTCCCGGTCAACGTCCACCAGGCCTTCGTGAGCCACGACGGCTCGGTGACAATCCCCTTCGGCCATCCGACCACGATGGTCAGCCCTTCCCGGTACCCAAAGGGCCTGGTGGAGGCAAAGGTGGCCGTGTTTCCCGAAAGCTCCATCGTATAGTCTGTCCCCCTGGCCCCGAAAGGACCCGTGTAGGCTATGGCCCTGAGCCCCCCGGAGGTCTCCGGGGGGAGCCGGACCACCGAAGAAGCCCGTTTGATCGGCACCGGCCATTCGGTCCCCGTAGCGTTCCAGTACAGCTCATCATGGTCCGGGAAGGAGCGGATGGCATTGTCCACTTGGTACCGAAGGGCAATGGTCCGAACGGTATCTTGAGCACCGGGGATCCAGATCTTGAAGTGTTTGTAGCCTCCCTTCTCTGACGGCTCGACCTTCAGGGGCCGTCCCGCCTCGTCGGTCACCTCCTGGAGCTTCAGCCGGAGCCTGTAGGTTGTTCCAAGCTGCTCCGTATACCGGACGGGGATGGAACGGGTGATCCCGTTAAAGCTCCCCTCGAATCGGAGGGCGAGCCGCTCCTCCACCCGGATGGCGCCGTCCCGGTAGACCAGGATATCGACCTCGAAGTCCTGGATCTCCCAGGAGCGGCCAAACGCGCCGGCAGGGAGGAGGAAGAGCAGGGTTGCCAGGAAGAGGAAACGACGCATCAGAGCCTCCCGCCCCCCTTAAAACTGGACCCGGACCGGCCGTCGCTCCTCCGGGGCCTCCAGCTCGAAGAAGTCTCGTTCTTTGAAGTCGAACCAGGAGGCGATCAGGTTTGACGGGAATACCCTGATCCTGGTGTTTAGATCCCGCACAACGGCGTTGTAGTAACGACGGGAGAGCTGGATCTGCTCCTCAACCTCGGCCAGGTTCTGTTGGAGCTGGAGGAAGTTCTCGCTCGCCCGCAGTTGAGGGTAGTTCTCGGCCACGGCAAAGAGGGTCCGGAGGGCCTGGGTCAACTCCCCCTCCACGGCCCCCTTCTCCCGAGGGCCAGGAGTGCCCATAGCCCTGGACCGAAGCTCAGCCACCTTCTCGAACAACCCCCGCTCGTGAGAGGCGTAACCCTTGACCGTCTCGACCAGGTTCGGGATCAGGTCGTAGCGGCGTTTGAGCTGGGCATCGATGTCCGACCAGGCCTCATCGGAACGGACCCTGAGCCTGACCAGGCCGTTATAGAGCAGGATCACCCCTCCCACGAGGAGGACCAGGACCCCGAAGATCAGCAAACCTGTCATGTCAACGGGCCTCCCTTGAAGCATTCATCCATGGACATGGAAAGCCTTCAGCCGTCAGCCATCAGCCGTCAGCTAAAAACACTGAAGGCTTACGCCAGCCACCGACTCTTACACCTTGGGGAGGCGGGCCAGGGACTCCTGGATCTTTGCCTCCGGGTACTCGAAGTCTGGCAACTTCCCGGCCAGATACGCCTCGTACGCCCCCAGGTCGAAGTGGCCGTGGCCGGAGCAGTTAAAGGCGATCACCTTCTGCTCCCCCGAGGCCTTGCACTTCAGGGCCTCGTCGATTACGGTCCGGATGGCGTGGGCCGTCTCGGGGGCCGGGAGGATGCCTTCGGTCCTGGCAAAGGTCAAGGCCGCCTCGAAGATCGGGTTCTGATGGTACGCCACGGCCTCGATGACCCCCTCTTTGTGGAGGAAGCAGAGAAGGGGGGCATCGCCATGGTACCGGAGGCCCCCCGCATGGATCGGGGCCGGAATGAAGTCTGAGCCCAGGGTGTACATCTTCAGGAGGGGCGTCGTCTTGGCCGTGTCCCCGAAGTCGTAGGCGTACATCCCTTTGGTCAAGGTCGGACAGGCCGTCGGCTCGGCGGCGATGACCCGGAGATCCTTTCGCTCCCCTTTGAGCTTGTCCTGGACAAAGGGGAAGGCGAAGCCGGAGAAGTTGGAGCCGCCGCCGACGCAGCCGACCAGGATGTCCGGGTAGTCCCCGGCCTTCTCGAACTGGGCCTTCGCCTCCAGGCCGACGATGGTCTGGTGCAGAAGGACATGGTTCAAGACGCTCCCCAGGGAGTAGTTGGTGTCATCATGGGTGGCGGCATCCTCGATGGCTTCGCTGATAGCGATCCCCAGGCTCCCCGGCGAGTTGGGATCGGCCTTCAGAATGTTCCGCCCGGCGTTGGTCTTGTCCGTCGGGCTGGGGAAGACCGTCGCCCCCCAGGACTCCATCAGGACCCGCCGGTACGGTTTCTGCTCATAGCTCACCCGGACCATGTAGACGGTACTCTCTAATCCAAAGAGGCGGCAGGCGAAGGCCAGGGCGCTTCCCCACTGTCCCGCCCCCGTTTCCGTCGTCAACCGTTTCACCCCCGCTTCCTTGTTATAGAAGACCTGGGCCACCGCGGTGTTTGGCTTGTGGCTCCCTGGAGGACTCCCTCCCTCCCACTTGTAGTAGATCTTCGCGGGGGTGTCCAGGGCCTGCTCCAACCGCCTCGCCCGGATGAGCGGTGTCGGCCGCCAGAGGGTGTACACCTTCCGGACCGGCTCCGGGATCTCGATCCAGCGCTCCTGCGAGACCTCCTGCATGATCAGGGCCATCGGGAAGATGGGGGTCAAGGCCTCGGGGCCGATCGGTTGACCCGTCGCCGGGTTCAACGGCGGATCAAGGGGCCTGGGCAGGTCGGGGAGGATGTTGTACCACGCTTTCGGCATCTCCTGCTCGGTTAAGGTGATCTTCGTTTCGTCCATCATCTTCTCCCTCTCATGTTGGAAGTGTTGTCTCACCGCTTGTCAAGGCCCATCTTTTTCAGGACCTCTGTGGCAGCCTCCCGCTGGGGTGCCTCGCCCGGGAGGTAAAGCATCACCCCGCCCTTGGCCGGGCGGATCTCAATCACCCCCTCGGCCGCCAGCTTGTTGGTCCACTCCACCGGGTTCTCATTGAAATAGGCCCGGAAGGCCTGGTTGAACCCCGAGTAGACGGAGTGGATGCCCTTGAAGGGCGGCTTTCGTAAGGTCTCGATGGCCTTCTTCACGAACTCGGCCGGCGACAGTTTCTCTTCCTTCTGGGTCACATCCTCCGCCATGAGCTTTCCCCCTTTCTCCCCTTCTTCTACCTTTTCTCGCCAGGGGCGACAGCCCTCCTCGCCGCTTCATCAATGGAGACGGTCCGGTCGCAATGCGGGACGCCGTATCGCCTCAGGATCTTGACCCCTTCCTCCTCCCAGGAACCAGGGATGCGAAAGACGGCGATCACCTGCGACGGGTCGAGGCCCAGCTCGACCACCCCTTTGATCACCCCCCTCGCCACGAGATCCACCCGCGTGTTGGAGACCACGTTCATGATGACGGCGAGCTTCTCGACGCCAGGCCTTGAGAGGATCAGCTTGGTGAGCAGAGCGACCTTCCTCACGCTGGGATTCCCCCCGATCTCGCAGTAGTTGGCCGGGCGGCCACCGTGGCGTTTGATGGCGTCGAAGGCGGTCAGGCTTGCCCCTCCCCCGCCGATCAGGAGGCCTAAGTTCCCATCGAACTCGACGACCCGCCCGGCGACACCCCGGTGATCCGAGGCATCAATGGCCGCCGCTTGGGCTTCAAAGGCCGTTGCCGGCCTTCCGGTCCCCTCACGCCTGGGGATGCCGTAATCCCTCTCCAACTCGGGATGTCTGGAAAGGGCATCGTCGTCCAATTCAAGGTGGGCGTCCAGGGCCACGGACCTTCCGTCAATGGTCCTGGCCAGGGGGTTCACCTCGACCAGGGTCGCGTCGAACTTGAGAAACAGATGGACAAGCCGAGAGAGGACCCCACCCACCTGGAGAAGATCCTGGCCGGTCAGCCCCAGAGCGGCCGCCGCCTCCCGCCCCTGGTACTGGAAGAAGCCCCGGCGGATGTCGAAGGGATATTGGATCACCCGTCCGGGCATGGCCGCGGCGGTCTCGACCTCCACCCCCCCTTCCTTCGAGAGGAGGACGATGGCCTCCTTGGCCGCGTTGTCGTAGGTGACGGCCAGAAACAGCTCCCCCTGAACCTGGACCCGCTCCTCGAACAGGAGACCCTCGGGATGAAGACCCCGGATCTCTAAGCCCAAAAGCCGCTCTGCCTCGGTCGCCGCCTCCTTGGGGGTTTGGGCGAAGGAGACGCCCCCGACCTTCTGACGTCCCCCCGTCAAGGCCTGGGCCTTCAGGACAACCGGGAAGGGGAGCCGGTTCGCCACCTCCTCTATCTCGGCAGGGGAGGTCAGGAAGACGCCAGCGGGGATACCGATCCCTGCTTCTTGTAAGAGCCGTTTTGCCTCGTGCTCGAAGAGCCGCATCCTGGCCCCCTGGGTTTGTGCTTAAGGTACTGCAATTTCTTCAAGAGATCAAGAAAAAGCCCACTTCTTCCTGGTTTGGACAGTAGGCAATTTCGCTTGACACAGGGAGACGAGGGGAGTAAAAGGGAGACATCCGTTCAGTTTCTCGCCCCTCGCTGAGGAGGCGGCCATGAGTGGGGTGGCGGAAGTACCAGAAAACAAAGGCTTTATGAGAAGGTCTCCACACAAAGGCCCTTCGGGGATAGTTTGCGCCCGGAGGGCCTTTGCGTTTGGTGGGCCCCGAAGGCCTCATGTGGGAACGATCGATCTACGGCAAACGTTTTCAAAGGCTCTCTGAGGCACGTGAATAAGATGGAAGAGAAACAACCTTGGGTGACATGCTTCTTCACCGATATTCTCCTGACCTATATGGAAGAGACCTTTGGAAAGAAGGTGATCGACTATCCAAGTCTCTTCAGAGGCCTCGAAGGGTTTGAGACGCCGTCAGATCCAAAATCATTCTTAAAGGATGTCCACAACTGGGTCCCCCTGGCGGTTCTTGGGGAACTTCTCCTGCAATGTGAAAAGATCTCAGGGAGGAAAGATATCGCCTACCACGCTGGGAGAGCGTATTTTGACCCTCACAAAAAGCAACTCCCTTCATTGTTCGAGATTATTGCTCGTGTCTTAAACGATGTGCGCTTGGTGCTCATCTACGCAAATTTATGGGGGGCTGTGCAAACCAATTTTTTGAACTTGCAAGCCTTCGAGAGACAGGGCACCAGGCCGGGTCTGTATATCTTCGCCCAGTTCGAGAAGCACGCAAGACCTACTGTGGGGACCATGCATCTTTTGCAAGGGATTGCTGAGGGATTCCCCCGTCTGTATCCCTTCATCGAGGATGTCCAATGCCTTGATGAATTCACCCAATCGCGGATAAGGGACATTCTCCGTGAGTTTCCTGATTATGCCCTCCTGAGCGAGGGGGATCGGTTATCCATTCGGCATCGGGGCTCGCAAGAATCAATTGTTGAGGCCATCAAGGTTCCTTTGAAATCTGAACGTATCCCTGTATCGCAGGAATTTATAGCCACCATGCCCGATGCGGCCGTGGTGTCCCCGATGGACGGTCGGATCACTGTGCTCACCAATCTGGAAGAGACAGATCCTCAAAGAAGGGCTCATGCTCTATCTGCATACAAGATTGTCAAAGCAGGAGTTGTATCTGATGGAACTCTTGCTTATTCCTTCCCACAGGATGCTCTTTACAACGCCCCCTATTCCTGCATTCGGTTTGTCTGGAAAGAAAGGGTGAATCCGCCTAGAGAGGTTCCCGTTGAGCATATCAGAAGGGAGGTTTCCCAGCTTCTCTTTGACTATTTAACCCAGATTAAACAGACTCAGGTGCGCATGATTCAAAATCACTTGGAGAAAAGGAGACTCACCTTAGAGAACATTTACCTCAGGCGAGAAATCGAGCGAGAATATCGCTTTGCTGGGATTGTCGGCAAGAACCAGAAGTTACGGGATCTCATCAGTGCGGTTCGCTCCATCGCAGAAACCGATGTCACCGTGCTCATCCAAGGGGAAACCGGGACAGGGAAGGAGCTGATCGCCAGGGCGATTCATTACAACAGTCCACGAAAGGCAAAGAGATTCGTAGCGATTAACTGTGGGGCGCTCTCGGAAACTCTTTTGGAAAGTGAACTCTTCGGCCACGAAAGAGGGGCCTTTACAGGCGCCATCACGCAGAGGAAAGGGATCTTCGAGGTTGCGGATGGAGGGACCCTCTTCTTTGACGAGATCGGGGAGATCGCGCCGAGCACCCAGGTCAAGCTCCTACGGGTCTTACAGGAAGGCGAATTCCAGCGGGTCGGGGGCCAGGAGTCCATTAAGGTAGATGTACGAATAGTTGCGGCGACCAATCAAAACTTAGAAGATCTCCTCAAGCAAGGGCGATTTCGACAAGATCTCTACTATCGCCTCCATGTGGTCCCGGTCAGGGTTCCCCCGTTGAGAGAGAGAACCGATGACATTCCTCTGCTGGTGTCTCATGTGATTGAGAAACGCAAACAGAGCATCAACAAACAGATCAGTGGAATGAGTCCCCCGGCCATGGCCCTGCTCATGGCGTACAGTTGGCCGGGCAATGTCCGTGAGCTCGAAAATGTGATCCAGCAGATGATGGTCATGGGTAAAGGTGAAATCCTTGACGTTCAAGACCTCCCCCACGAGATCCATGGCAAGGAGGACGAACCTGGGGACAAGGCGAAGGATTTGAAAGTCATCGCAAGAGAATCATCCCCCTCCAGCCCCAAGAGCATGGCCGCCATGGAACGGGACCTCATCCTGGAGCGGCTCCAGGCTCGACGGGGCAATCTCGGCCTGGTGGCCAAGGATCTGGGGATCAGCCGCACGACCCTGTGGCGCCGGATGAAGAAGTATCAGATCGAGATCCGGGGCACCGGTGAGGCCGATGTTGCAGAATGAAAAATAATGTAACAGACGTTCCAGTTCGAAACTCCTCTCCTCACCCCTGAGCCTTCTTCCCTCCTGCTCTCAACCATCCTGAAAACCCACGCCAGCAGCCCATTTCTGCGTATCCCTGACCCTCCTTCCAGGCC
>JACQHM010000221.1 GCA_016199025.1 Candidatus Methylomirabilota bacterium
CCTGCAAGAAGCGCCAAGCTCAGCCGCCCGAAGGAGCGCCAGCGACTGAGGGTCGGCTGCAGCGCATTGATAGCCGGTTCCCTCACCTTTGACCTTCACTCGTTAACCGACCGATACGATATATTCTGTCAAGACGGACCGACGTTTTCGGGCACGCTGGGCCGTTTTAACCAAGTCACGCACAGTTTCAATTAGTTCATCAACTGTCTCGGGTGTGAAGGAAGCCTCACCATCTACAGGGCAAACCCAGGCTGAAACATTGGGAACGCGAATCTTGATGCCTTCCTCAGCATACTCAAAAGTAGTTGCACACCATTCTTTGTTAACGCGGTGCTGTCCACAAAGTGGAATCGTTTTGGTTGTCATCGGCTATTCTCCCCTCCTATCTTCTCTTTCGTCTGCGCCGCTTGAAGGGTGGCTTCTCCCATTCGAGTTCATTCGGGATGTAAGCGGTTACCACTTCAGTGTAAACAGGGTCAGCATATTCGCAAACAACGTGCAAGTATACTTCAACTTTTTCAGCGAGGGTTGTGCAGCCACAGACAAGTACCCGTTGTTCATCCGGATATTCCTCGATAATTGTCCCTGTAATGATGGCTTCGACGATATGCTGACGATCAAACCCTTCTTTGATGGCGTGTTGCACGGCATGGCTTTTGATAAGATAGTTTCCAGCTCGTACTCTGTCACGAAGGATTTCAATATCCACAAGTCATTTCCCAACTGGCGAGTAGCAATTTGTCCACAAATGCGCATCTTTGGACGGCGAACTACCTAACGACAATTAGACAGAACTGTCTAATACACCAAACACTGCGGCATGCCGCAGTCTAACGTGGCAACGCTGACATGGCAACTCACTGCGTATCTTCGCGTCCTGAAAGGAGTTTGGCCTCTGCAACCACCCCCAGGGCTCCCGTGTTATCTAGCGTGGCCTTGCAAGATATCGCGCCGAAGTTGCCGAACTTGGAATCCACGACGAAACCCCTCATGGCCTCAAGAGGCGGTCGGCAGGGCTGCGGACGGCGCCCCACCCGCGGTTGATCCCGTGGGTGTCAATCATCGTCGTCCTTACATCCAGGTGCCCAAGAAGCTCCTGGACCGTCCGAATGTCGTAACCGTCCTCAAGCAAATGGGTTGCGAAGGAGCGCCGGAACGTGGGGCAGGACGCTGGTTTGGTCAGGCCCGCTCGGCGGATGGCCTCCTTCACGGCCCGTTGGAGGACGGACTCGCACGAGGATCTGGTTGGAAGCGAAGTCCACCTCCTTGACCCTGAGCTGAACGCCTTCCAGGAGCCGAAGGCCGGCGCCGTAGAGCAAGGTTGCCATCAGCCTGGGTGTCCCATCAAGATGTTCCAGAACGATCCGGACCTCGTCACGGGTCAGGACAACGGAAAGCCGCCTCGACCGTCCCATTCGGGCGGCAGGGCCGAGATCCCTGGGAAACAGAATGGCCCTTTAGGGCTCGCCCCGCCCCAAAGGGCCGTGCACACAGGTTCCTCCAACTGGACACTGGTCTGGTTCGCTTGCGGGTCCCCACTGGTCGCCATGGCCGCACCCTCTTCCCTCCGCGGAAAGGGGCCCCGTCGAAGTGACCCTATGGTAATCCCCCACCGGGGGGGGTGTCAAGGGGAAATTGGTCTGACCGCTTATCCCCTTGGCGAAGGGTCCCTCTTTGGGAAAGGGCGTCTCATTTTTGGATCGACAAGAGGGCCGAAGGGAGAATAGAATATCCCTGCTGGACTCATCGAAAGATCTGAGGGAGGCTGAAGGAATCCACCCCGTGAGAACGATGGAGGGAAGCCGCCTACGAAAGCCCAGAGGAGGACGCCTATGATATCCAAGCAGGGGACGCTGACGGCGAAGCAGGAGGAAGGAAGACATGTCGCCCTCGGTTTGAGCGTCAAGGACCTTCTCGAGATGTACGACAAGATGCTCCTGGCCCGTGCCCTGGATGAGCGGATGTGGCTCCTGAACCGGCAGGGCAAAGCGAACTTCGTCGTCTCAGGCCAGGGCCACGAGGCCGCCCAGGTCGGCAGCGCCTACGCCTTGAAACGGGGGGTCGATTTCGTCCTGACCTATTACCGCGATCACGCCGTCGCCCTCACTGTTGGGATCTCGGCCCGGGATGTGATGCTGAGCACCCTTGCCAAGGCCAACGACCCTTCCAGCGCCGGTCGGCAGTTCCCCGCCCATTACAGCTTCCCTCCGTTACGGATCGTCTCCGTCTCCAGCGCCGTCGCCACCCAGATCCCCCATGCCTCCGGGATCGCCCTGGCCTCCAAGCTCAAAGGCGAGGAGGCGGTCACCATCGTCTACTTTGGCGATGGGGCCACCAGCAAAGGGGACTTTCATGAGGGTCTGAACTTCGCGGGCGTTCATAAACTCCCTGTCGTCTTCTTCTGTGAGAACAACCTCTATGCCATCTCGGTCCCCCTTTCCAAGCAGATGGCCATCCAGGACGTGGCCGAGCGGGCGAAGGCCTACGGCTTCCCGGGCGTCGTCGTGGACGGGAACGACGTCCTGGCCGTGTACGAGGTCACCAAGGAGGCATTGGACCGGGCGAGGAGCGGTGGTGGCCCGACCCTGATCGACGCCAAGACCTATCGGTTTCTCCCCCATACGAGCGAGGACGACGACCGGCGCTACCGGAGCCGGGAAGAGGTCGAAGAGTGGAAGAAGCGCGATCCCATCGAACGGTTTAGGCGGGACCTCCTTCAGGCCGGGATCCTGACGGAGGCCCTGGATCAAGAGGCCAGGAAACGGACGGCGGCAGAGGCGGAAGACGCGGTGGAGTTCGGGCAAAAGAGCCCAGACCCCGATCCGAAAGACGCCTTACGCTACGTATACTTCGAAGGGTAGGAGGGAGGAGATGCCGATCAAGACGGTCATCGAGGCGTTGCGGGAGGCTCTCTTCGAGGAGATGCAGCGGGACGAGCGGGTCGTCCTCCTGGGCGAAGACATCGGGCTGCACGGCGGCGTCTTCCGGGCGACTGAAGGGCTCTTTCAGGCCTTCGGCGAACATCGGGTGATCGATACCCCCCTGGCGGAATCGGGGATCGTCGGGGTGGCTATCGGCGCCGCCATCAACGGCTTACGACCCGTGGCGGAGATCCAGTTCGCCGACTACATCTATTCTGCCATGGATCAGATCGTCAACGAGGCGGCCAAGCTTCGGTACCGCTCCAATGGGACCTGGGGGTGCCCCCTGGTGATCCGGGCCCCGTGGGGGGCCGGCGTCCACGGCGGCCTCTACCACTCCCAGAGCATCGAGGCCTTCTTTGCCCACGTAGCCGGCTTAAAGGTCGTCGCCCCTGTCACCCCCTACGATGTGAAGGGCCTCCTGAAGGCGTCCATCCGGGATGAGGATCCGGTCATCTTCTTAGAGCACAAGAAGACCTACCGCCTGATCAAAGGGGAGGTCCCCGAGGGGGACTACATCGTCCCCATCGGCAAGGCGGAGGTGAAACGGGAGGGGAGCGACCTGACGGTGATCGCCTACGGCCTGATGCTCCACTACTCCCTTGAGGCCGCCGAGAAGGTGGCTAAAGAGGGAATTGACGTGGAGGTGGTAGACCTTCGGACCATCCTTCCCCTGGATAAGAAAACAATCCTTGCCTCGGTCAGGAAAACGGGGAAGGTGCTGATCGTCCACGAAGACAACAAAACGGGGGGGTTCGGCGGGGAGCTGGCCGGGCTTATCACCGAGGAGGCCTTCGAGGATCTCGATGGGCCCATCATGCGTCTCGCGGTCCCCGATGTGCCGATGATGCCTTTTAACGCCGTCCTAGAGGACTTCCTCATGCTGAACCCGGAGAAGATTGTCGCCGCAATCCGTCAACTCGCGGCCTATTAGGAGAGAGGATGGCCATCGAGATTACATTGCCCCATATCGGGGAGAGCGTCGTTGAGGGAACCATCACGAAATGGCTGAAACAGCCGGGGGAGGGGGTGAAGAAGTATGAACCCCTCTTCGAGGTCATGACCGATAAGGTGGACGTCGAGGTCCCCTCGCCCGCCGCAGGAGTCCTGACCGAGATCCTCATCCCCGAAGGCCAGACCGTCCGGGTGGGGACGGTAGTGGCCATGATGCAGGCCAATGGGGTACTGGAGGCGGCTGTGGCCACTCTAGAAGCGGCGGAGGCCACCCAGGGTGAGGCCACGGTCGCCGTCGAGGAGGTGAAGGCTCCGACCAGGGAGCCCGAGCCCCTGGGGAGGGGCGAGCGCATCTCACCGGTGGTCGCGAAGCTTGCCGCCCAATATGTGATCGATCTTGGCCAGATCAAAGGAACAGGGCTCGGCGGGCGGGTCACGAAGCAGGACGTCCTCCAGTACCTTGAGACCCGAGGGCTCAAAGAAGCAGCCCCGCCCTTGAGGGAAGGCCCCGCCGCCGAGGTGGCCCCTCCTCTCCTGGAAGAGAGCATCCCCCTGACCCCGATCAGGAAGGCCATCGCTGAGCACATGGTCCGGAGCAA
>JACQHM010000248.1 GCA_016199025.1 Candidatus Methylomirabilota bacterium
CCCCCGAAGCATCTCCTGGACGAGGACCCCCTGGATCTCAGCTTGAGGGTGAGAGGATCTCGCCGCCTCCAGGATCTCCTGATACGCCGCCCTCACCGCTTCCGGCCCGGCGAGGTTCAAGCAGAGTGCCCCTACATCACTCTTGTGGAGGATCTGGGGCGACTGCACCTTGAGAGCGACCGGAAAGCCGATCTCTTCCGCCGCCCTCACCGCCTCCTCAGGGGAGATGACCAAACGCTGCCTGGCTACCGGCAGATTATACAACGCCAGGATCACGGCCGATTCATGCTCGGCCAGGGGGCGCTTCAGGCCGACCAGGAGGCGTGAGGCCTGGCGGCAGCGATCATCATGCAGGGGGTTTCGAGGAGGGATCTCCCTCAGCAGGCGTTCTCGAACGTGGCCGTACCGCCAGAGCCGTCGTAACGCCTTCGCCAGACGGAGGGGCGTGGCGAAGACCGGGATGGCATGGGCCTGGAGGGTCAGGACCGCGTCCCGAACGACCTCGCCGGCCATCCACCCAACGACCACCGGCTTGTCCGTGAGCATCGAGGCCTCGAGGATGGCCTCGGCGGCCTCGGCCGCTGCTCCCCCTGTCACCATCGTAAGGAGGATGGCGAGGGCCCCGACCCCGGGATCGGCGAGGACAACCTCTAAGCAGCTCTTCAAGAGAGAAGGTTGAGTCAGGATCTGGGCCGTGGTATCAACCGGGTTCGTGGCCGACCCGAAGGCAGGGAGGATACTTCGCAGCCGTTTCTCGGTGGACGCCGTGAACTCGGCAAGGGGGATCTGAAGGGCTTCGCATTGATCGGCCAGCAGGACACCTGCCCCGCCCGAGGAGGTAATGATGCCGAGTCCTCCCCCCTGAAAGGGCCGACCGGCGGCCAGGAGGGCGACAGTATCCAGGACCTCGTCCAGGTCCTCCACCCCAATGATCCCCCTTCCTTTGCAGAGGGCCTCGTAGGCCGTCCGGGAACCTGTCAACGCCCCTGTGTGGGAGAGGGCAGCCCGACGGCCGGCTTGTGAACTGCCAACCTTGAGCACTATGAGGGGTTTCCCCACCGTGAGTGCCTCGTCGGCCAGGGAGACGAACCGGTCCCCCTGCTTGATCCCTTCGAGATAGGCCGCCACGACTTTTGTCCGGGGGTCCCGCAGGAAGAATTGGAGAACATCGACGGCAGAGAGGTCCGCCTCGTTTCCCGTGCTGACCCAGTAGCTTAGGCCCATCCTCCGCTCCCTTGCCACGTTCAGGAGACACCCACCGAGGGCGCCGCTTTGCGTCACCAGCGCGACCGTCCCGGCGACCAGGGGCTCGGCCTCCATGGCAGCCGTGAAGCTGGCCGCCACCTTGTCGTGGACGTTGACGAAGCCTTGACAATTGGGGCCCAACACCCGAAGCCCGGTCGTGGCGGCCAACCGGGAGATCTCCCCTTGAAGCTCGGCCCCCACCCCACCAACCTCCCCGAAGCCGGAGGCCACGACGACGGCAGAGCGGACCTGCTTCCGGGCACATGCCTCCAGGACCGGGAGGACACCCTGGACGCCAAGGGTGATGAGGGCTAAGTCGATCGGGTTTGGCACCTCGTTCAAGGAGGGGTAACATCTGATGCCCGCCACCTCGTGATATTTTGGGTTGACCGGGAAGATCGCCCCCGGATAGCCATGGCGCCTGAGATACTTCAGGGGCATCCCGCTGATCTTCCCGAAGTCGTCGGACGCCCCAACGATAGCGATGGACTGAGGCTGAAGAAGCCACCGGAGATCCTCCGGTATCCCAGATGACGACATCCCTTTAGCCACTCCGCTTTAAGGCCTGCTCCACCTCCCGCCGGATCGCCCGCTCCTTCAGATCCTCCCTCCGATCGTAGAGCTTCTTCCCCCTGGCAAGCGCCAACTCGACCTTCACCTTCCCCTCCTTGAGATAAAAACTCAACGGGATGAGGGTCAGGCCTTTTTCTTGGACCCTGCCGATCAAGCGCCGGATCTCCGCCCTGTGGAGGAGGAGCTTCCGCTTCCGCAAAGGGTCGTGGTTGAAGACGCTCGCCCCAGGGTACGGGCTGATGTGGCAGTTCACAAGATAGACCTCCCCCCCTTCGACGGTGGCGTAGCTATCCTGGAGGTTCGCCCGTCCCGCCCGTAACGACTTCACCTCGGTCCCCAGGAGGGCGATCCCGGCCTCGAAGGTCTCCAGGATCACGTATTCATGCCGGGCCTTTCGATTCGTGGAGAGGGTCTTTTTCTGGGGAGGAGAAGCCATGAAAAGGATGTCCTTTACTGGGCGAAATTCGTCTTCCCGGCCTCGAAGGGGTAGGTAGGTGACAGGATCGGCCGGTAGTCTTCCGGGACCGGGATGGGGAAGGTGACGAGCTCGAAGGCCCCGATGAGGGTCCGACCGATCCCAAGACCGATCCCCTCAAGAAAGCCGGCGGTCAAGCCGAAACCGGGGCCCTTCTCCTGAGTTTCGTAATAGATGGTCTTCGGCCAGTCGGTGACGAAGCCGAACACCGTATTGCTGAAGCCTCGGAAGAACTTCTCGGCGATCTTCTCCCCTGGGCTCTTCTGGAACTCGAGCTCCTGCGCGTTGGCAAGAGCCCCCCAACTGAAGACCAGGACCCCTGCCAGAATCCATGCCCATGCCAGCATCCTACGGTTCATGGTCACTCTCCTTTCTACCGGCGGATCACGACCCCCTGCAAGGCCCCGGTGTGACGTTGGCCATCGAACACCCCGTGGCCGTTCACCAGGACGTGGCTAAAGCCGGACGGGTACGCATCGGGGTTCTTCAGGCTGGTGTGATCCTCAACTGTCGCCTCATCAAAAATCACCAGATCTGCCCACAGGCCCTCCCGCACAAGGCCCCGATCTCGGAGACCCACCTTCTGGGCTGGGAACGAGGTCATTTTCCGGATCGCCTCCTCCAGCGGGACAAGCTTCCTCTCCCGAACATAGTAACCAAGCATCCGGGCTACCCATCCGTACGTGAAGGGGTGGTGCATCCTGGCCAACGGGCCCGAATGGGCCAGGGTCAGCCCGTCGGACTCGGGGATACAGTGGGGGTGTTTCAAGGCTGCTTCAATCTCCTTCTCGTCCTGCGAGTGGGCCGACCACATCATCCCGTAGAAGTCAGGGCCCTCCTCAAGGATCAGGTCGAGGATCGCCTCGTGGGGGTCTTTTCCCCGCTCCCGGCCGATCTCGGCGAAGGTCATCCCACAATACTGGGGATTCTTCTCCGAGTAGTACAACGCAACCTCATCCCACTGGCCGGCGACGACGAACTTAAAGAGGGGAAACCGGTAGGCCTTGATCTTCTCCCGGGTTTCAGGATCCTTCAAACGTTCCAAGGTCTTCAGGGGGCCTCCCTCCCGGGCCCATGGGGGAAGGATCGTGGCCAAGGTCGTCGCCCCCCAGGCATAGACGATGCTATCGAAAGTCGCCTCCAGGCCCTTTCGGGTGGCCTCCTCCACCATCTCGATCATCACATCGTTCGCATGGCGGGGGGCCCAGATCCGTGGGGGGAGGTGGGAAAACTGGAGGGGAACCTTGGCCTCTGTAGCGATCCGGATCGCCTCCTTGGCCGCCTCGATGGCTTGATAGTCCCGCTGGCGGACGTGGGTGGCGTAGAACCGCTGTGCCCCCGCAGCAACCCTGCACAGTTCAACGACCTCGTGAGTATCGGAAAAGTTGCCAGGCGTATACTCCAGCCCTGTCGAGAACCCCAGGGCCCCCTCGTCCAGGGCCTCGGCCAGCCGACGCTTCATCTGTTCCAACTCTTCGGGCGTGGCCAGGCAGGACTCATACCCCATGACCGCCACCCGGACGGCGTTATGGCCGACTAATGAACCGACGTTGACGGCGATCCCACGTTGCTCTAACAAATCCAGATACTCATTCATCCGCCGCCAGGTGATGTCGAACCCTGGGTTCGCCAGATAGCCCAGGACGACGTTCTTCAGGTCCTCAGGGTGGGTGAGAGGGGCGGCGGAGTGGCCGCAATTCCCAACGATCAACGTGGTCACCCCCTGCCGGATGGCGCTCTCCGCCTTTGGATCGACCAGGAGGGTATAATCGGCGTGGCTATGGATATCGATGAACCCTGGGGCGACGATCTGCCCTCTCACGTCAATGACCGTTGCCGCTTCGGCACCGGCCAAGGATCCGATGGCCTTGATCCTCCCCCCTTCGATTCCGATATCGGCCCTAAACCAGGGGTTGCCAGTTCCGTCAATGATCCGACCATTCCTGATCAAGATATCGAACATGGCACCTCCTCAACCTCCTCCCAACCCTCCCCCTTGAAGGGGGAGGGGAAGGGTGGGGGTGGACTCCTACCGGAGCAGAGCGCGCTCGGTCGCCGCCAGGGCCTCATCCAAAATGCCCAGGAGTTCATCCACCTGCTCCCGGCGGATGGTCATGGGGGGTGTGATCAGGGCATGGTCCCCCACCAGACCATCGGCGGACCCTGTCCCAGGGTAGATGGCCAACCCCCGCTCCCTTGCCTCGACCGTGAGCGTCATGGCGGCCTTGGCCTCGGGTGGGAAGGGCTCCTTCGAGCCTTTCTCCTTGACCAGCTCGATGCCGGTCAAGAGCCCCTTCCCCCGCACATCTCCAACGATTGCATGCATTTCCCGAAGTTTGGAGAGCCCGGCCAGGAGGTAGTCACCCATCGCCTTAGCGTTGGACACCAGGTCATGATCCAAGAGGTACCGGAGGACGGCCAGGCCCGCAGCGGCGGCCAGAGGGTTCATGGAATAGGTATGGCCAGCGACGAAGTTGGCGTTGCTCCTTTCCAGAGGAGTGATGATCTCTTCCTTCGCGATCAACACCGCCAGAGGGGCATAGCCACCGCTCACCCCTTTGGCGGCCACGAGGATGTCGGGCACCACGCCCCAATGGTTGATGGCGAACATCTCACCGGTCCGGCCGAAGCCCGACATCACCTCATCGGCAATGAAAACCACGTCGTAGATGTCGCAGATCTCCCGGACGACCTGGAAGTACCCCTCGGGGGCCGGGACGGCACCCATGGCCGCCCCTACCACCGGCTCGGCAATGAAGGCGGCGACGTTCTCAGGCCCCTCCCACTTGATGGTCTGCTCCAGCATCCGGGCACAGGTGAGGTTGCATTCAAGCTCCTTCTGACAGAACTGGCAACGGTAGCGGGAGGCCGGGGGGATGTGAGGATGATCGTGGACCATGGGCATGAACTTCCGCCGCCGCCCCGTATGGCCGCCGAAGCCGGTGGCCCCCAGGGTCATCCCATGGAAGCCCTGCCATCGGGAGATCACCTTGAACTTCGAAGGGTTCCCCCGTTCCAGATGGTACTGCCGGGCCAGCCGGACGGCGTTCTCCGTCGCCTCGGAGCCCCCGGAGAGGAGCATCACCTTCTTGAGCGTTCCAGGGGTTAACGTCGCAACCAGGTCGCACAGCTCCAGGGCCGGCTCACTCATGTACTGAAAGAAGGGGATGAAGGCGACTTTCCGGGCCTGCTTTGCGATGGCCTGGATCACCTCTTCGACACCGTGTCCAATGCTGGTCACGGCCCCGACCCCCCCGGCTGCATCAATCAATCGTTGTCCATCGGCCTGGTAGAGATAGATGCCCTCGGCCCTGACGATGACCGGGAGCTGTTCGCGGACCGCAGGGAAAAACACGCTGGATCCTCGCATCTTCTTCTCCATCATCGAAGAGTCCCTCCTGTCTATTTGACATTTGAGATTTCGGATTGCGGATTTGGAAAGGAGGCACCTCTCTTTCAATCCGCAATCCGCAATAAGCCTTCGAGGAACCTGCCCAAGCTTACGGGGTTCCCTGGCGAAAGTCAACAGCCTGTTCCTTCTAAGAGCCATCCGTTATGGATCGGATGGTCATGGGGCAGAGGCGGGAAGGAAGGGGGTTGGGGCGGATCATCACTTATGTTAACTTTCCACGGGAGCAATCCTTCGATCGGGCAAAGGCGCTGACCCATGAGCAGGTGTGGGGCCTGAAGAGACCCGGAAAGCGGTGTATGAAGCCGTGTAGACCCGTCGCGACTGGCGGCCATCACCGGAGCATGGATGAAGGGGGGTGTGGAGGCGGTGGGTTAATCTCGTGGGACCAGGGGGAGGGTAAAGGTGAAGGTGCTCCCCTGGCCCATTTGGCTCTCCACCCAGATCCGCCCCCCCTGCCGCTCCACCAACCGCTTCGTCAAGGCCAACCCCAACCCGGTCCCCTCATAGTGCTTGCTTAAAGGATGCTCCAACTGGGTAAACTCCTGAAAGAGCTTCAGCAAGTCTTCCGTCTTGATCCCGATCCCCGTATCCGCCACACTGATCTCGACAAACTCGCGACGAGTGGCCAGCGGCCAGGATCTTGTCTTTCACTGGTCACTGGCGACTCGTCACTGGTCACGATGTGCGCAGTCACCGTCACCTGGCCCCCCTCCTGGGTGAACTTCACCGCGTTCGAGAGCAGGTTGTAGAGGATCTGCTTGAACCGGGCTGGATCGGCGGTCAGGGTCGTCAGCTCGGGGGCCACCTCTGCTGAGAGGGCAATGTTCTTCTTCAAGGCCATCGAGGCGACGATGGTCAGGCTCCCCTCCACCGCCTCCTTGAGTGCAAAGGGCTCGGGGCGAAACTCCAACTTCCCCGCCTCTACCTTGGAGAGGTCGAGGATGTCGTTGATGAGATTCAAGAGGTGCTTCCCGCTGGTGTGGATGTTTGTGACATGACGCATCTGCTTCTCGTTTAAGGGGCCAAAGGTCTGGTCGTGCAGCACCTCGGAGAAGCCGATGATGGAGTTCAGGGGGGGAACGTCTCTCACGGCAGGGGGAGCCGGTCCAGGCTCCGGTACTGGATCGCCTCGGCGAGGTGCTCCGGCCGGATGACTTCACTTCCTTCCAGGTCAGCAATGGTCCTTGAGACCTTGAGGATCCGATCGTAGGCCCTCGCGGAGAGGCCGAGCCGCTCGATGGCCGCCTGCAACAGGCGCTGCCCCTCCTCCCCAACCTGGCAGTACCGCTTGAGCTGCCGGCTGGTCATGTGGGCGTTGCAGAAGATCCTCGCCTTTTGAAAACGCCCCTGCTGGAGCCTCCGAGCCCGTTGGACCCGCCCCCGGATGACTGAAGAGGGCTCTCCACTGGTCCCTTCTGCCAGGTCTCGATACCGTAAAGGGGGTACCTCCACGTGGAGGTCAATCCGGTCCAGGAGGGGGCCGGAGATCCGCCCCCGATAACGCTGGATCTCTAAGGGGGTGCACCGGCACTCCTTCTGGGGATCGGTGAAGTAACCACAAGGGCAGGGGTTCATGGCCGCGGCCAACATAAAGCGGGCCGGATACGTCAAGGAGCTAGTAGCCCTCGCGATCGTGACTTGGCCATCCTCGAGAGGTTGCCGGAGGACTTCCAGCACGTTCCTCCGGAATTCCGGCAATTCGTCCAGGAAGAGGACCCCGTGATGCGCTAAGGAGACCTCACCGGGACGGGGGATGGCCCCGCCGCCGATCAGCCCGGCGTCGGAGATGGTATGATGGGGGGCGCGGAACAGGCGGGTGGCCAAAAGGGCCGTCCGGGCGGAAAGGAGTCCGGCGATGGAGTGGATCTTCGTCGCCTCGATCGCTTCTTCCAATGAAAGAGGCGGGAGGATCGTGGGGAGGCGGCGGGCCAACATGGTCTTGCCGGAGCCTGGTGGGCCGATCAGGAGGATGTTGTGCCCCCCCGCTGCGGCTACCTCAACGGCTCGCTTGGCGTGCTCCTGCCCCTTGACATCGGCAAAGTCACACCCGTAGTCCGAAGCGTCGGTGAAGGCGGCCTGGAGGTCGATCCTCGTCGGAGGGAGCGTCAAGCGCCCGTTCAAGAACTCGATGACCTGGGGGAGGGTCTCGACACCAACGATCTGGACCCCCTCCACGACGGCGGCCTCGGCGGCGTTCTCGGCAGGGAAGAGCATCCCGGGGAGGCCTGCCTCCTTGACGGCCACGGCCATTGGGAGGGCCCCCCGGATGGGGCGGATGGTCCCATCCAGGGAAAGCTCCCCCAGGATGACATGTTCCTTCAACCGGGCCGGCTGGACGAAGCCCAAGGCGGCCAGGATGCCAACGGCGATCGGAAGATCAAAGGCGGCCCCCTCCTTTTTCACGTCGGCGGGGGCCAGATTCACGGTGATCCGTTTGGGGGGGAAGTCGAAGCCGGCGTTTTTGATGGCCGCTCTGACCCGGTCCCGGCTCTCTTTCACCGCCATGTCGGGGAGCCCCACCGTGTTGAAGGACGGGAGGCCCAGGGCGAGGTCTACCTCCACCTCGACCAGGTAAGCATCGATCCCCAGGACGGCGGCGGAGAGGACCTTGGCCAACATGACAAACCCCAATCAGTGGCCAGTGCCCGGTGACCAGTGTCCAATGAACATTCCTTGTCTTCACCTGGCCACTGGCGACTCGCCACTGGCCGCTCCTGCTAGGGGGTCAGGACGAGCTTCCCAAATTGTTTCCGCTCCTCCAGCAACCGATGGGCCAAAGGAGCCTCTTTCAAAGGAAGGGCTCGGTCCACGACCGGCTTCAGCTTCCCTTGCTCAAAGAACGGTAAGAGTTCCAGGAGCTCCCCTTTGCTCCCCATGTAGGACCCCATGAGACTGAGCTGCCGGCTGAAGAGGTAGCGGATGTCCGTTCTCCCCTCGTAGCCGCTCGTGGCCCCACAGGTCACGAGCCTTCCCCCGTGGGCGAGGCTTAAAAGACACTTCTCCCAGACGGCCGAGCCCACGTGCTCGACGATGATGTCCACACCCCGCTTGTCCGTCAGACGCCTCACTTCCTGGGCAAGGTCCTGGGTGCTGTGGTTGATGACGAGGTCGGCCCCGAGGGCCTTGGCCTTCGAAAGCTTTTCGTCCGACCCCGCCGTGGCGATGACCCTTGCCCCGAAGAGCTTGGCGATCTGGATGGCGGCAGAGCCCACCCCGCTCCCCGCGGCGATGATCAGCACCTCGTCCCCCGGCTTGATCCCCGCTTTGGTCACCAACATGTGCCAGGCCGTGAGGAAGACCAAGGGGATGGCCGCCGCCTCCTCGAAGCTCAAAGCCCCTGGGACCGGGATGACATTCACCTCAGGGACCTTGACATCCTCGGCGTACCCCCCGTCGGTCCGGGAGCCGATGATGGTGTACTGGCGGCAGAGGTGGTCCCGGCCGGAGAGGCAGGGGAGGCACTGGCCGCAACTTAAGCCAGGGGCGATGAGGATCCGGTCCCCTATCTTCGGCCGGGTCACCAGGTCCCCAACCTGGGTGACCTCCCCCGCGATGTCGCTCCCCAAGATGTGGGGGAGAGGGATCTTGACCCCCGGGATGCCGTTTCTGACCCAGATGTCCAGGTGGTTCAAGGCGCAGGCCCTGACCCTCACCAGCACCTCGTTTCCCCGGATGGACGGATCGGGGGCCTCCTCGTAGAGTAAGTTCTCAGCCCCACCGTGCTCGTGGAACCGGACGGCCTTCATGGGTTAGTTGAGGGACTTGATCAACTTCTCGGCCGGCTTGAACCGGGCGACATCCTTTGCCTCCACCTGGATGGTCGCACCGGTCCTGGGATTCCTGGCGCTCCGGGCCTTCCGGCTCGCTTTGTAGAAGGTGCCGAACCCGGCCAGGGTCGCCCGATCGCCACGCTGGAGGGCTGCTATGACCGACTTGATGAAGGAGTTGAGCGCCCGGCTGGCCGCCGCCCGCGTGATCCGCCCATCGGCCGCCATCTTCTCGATGAACTCTCCCTTGTTCATCCCCAGCTCCCCCCTTGGTTGAAGGTTGCCCGTTTCGATCCCGAAATCATCGCCGATCAACTCGGACCTTTTGGTGTTCAGAGCAGCTTCGAGGGGCCGACGATGGCCGCACAGATGTTGGAAAGCTCCGTGATGAGGAGCACGAGGATGTCGTCCACCGAGATGATGCCCTTCACCTTCCCCTCCTCATCCACGACAGGAAGCCTCCTGACTGAGGCCTCGGCCATCCTTTTCGCGACCCTCAAAAGGATCTCGTCCCTGGAGGCGGTAAGGACACGGGGGGTCATGACCTCCTCCAACTTCGTGGCCATCGGATCCAACCCCAAGGCCACCACGGAGACCACGATATCGCGATCGGTCAAGATGCCGACGGGTTTTCTCTTCGTGTCCAGGACCAGGATACACCCCACCCCCCTCTCCCGCATGAGCCTGGCTGCCCGGGCGACGGTATCCTGAGGCCGCAAGGCCGCCACCTTCTTGGTCATGATCTGGTCGATGGTCAGGGCGCTTTCCTCCTCTCCCCCCTCGGTCCTGAAGACCTCCTAGACTAAAAGTCCCTACCCGGCAAGGCTGCCACTAGAGGTAGGTTGCTTGTACCACCCCTGCCAAGCGGTGTCAAATGATTTTCGACCTCTCCACCCTTCAGAAGGCCCGGGCGATGGAGAAGATGGTCACCAACCGGTCGCTGGTCTCGCGGAGTCGGCGTGAGAGGACCCGACAGAAGTCTCGGAGGATCTGAGACGCCAGCTCTCGATCCGAGCTTAAGAGATCCCAGAAGCCGATCTTGTCGATGACGAGGAGCCGACAATCGGTGTGGGCGATGGCCATGGCGGAGCGGGGATGGTCGTCAATCAATGACATCTCGCCAAAATACTCGCTCTTCTCCAAGAAGGCCATGGCCTCCTCTCCCGCCCCAGGCACGAACTTGCTGATCCTGACGGTCCCCTCCACGATGATGTAGAAGGTCTCCCCGGGATCCCCTTCCCGGAAGATCACCGCCCCCGAACGGTATCCCTCTTCGCGGCTTAAGCCGACGATCCGCTTCAAGCCCTCCTCCGGGAGCCCTCGGAACATGGGGACTTCTTTTAAAAACCCGATGACCTCCATGAGCATCCTTGAGGAGCGGACGGAGCGGTGAACCGGAGGACCTGTGAGCATGACGCCTTCAGCGCCCGGTGAATCGCCCCTACGAGGGTCAGCGACGTCGAGGAGGAGTCAGCCTCCTCTCCATCCAGAAGGCATCTTTGATCAGGGTGATCTGAGGGGAGCCCTCGTCCGATGAAAAGGTGACCGCTACCACATCGAATCGACACGCCGTCTCTTTCAGCCCCGCCTCTAAGAGATACCGCTCGGCCGCTCTGGCGATCTGGCGCTGCTTCCAGGGGGTGACTGCCGCCTCGGGGGGGCCGTACCCGGAGGAACTTCTCGCCTTCACCTCCACAAAGACGAGGACCTCACCATCCTTGGCAATGAGATCGACTTCACCGGCCGGGGTCGTATAGTTCTCCAGGAGGATCCGGTACCCAAGCGCCTGAAGGTAGGCCTTTGCCGCCAGTTCCCCCCGTTCCCCTAGTCCCCGGCGCCCTTTCACCATAGCTCCCTTGTCATCACCCTCCGGAAGGTGAGGCGGTGGATAGAGGTCGGCCCGTACCGGGCTAAGGCCTTCAGGTGCTCCGGGGTCCCGTACCCCTTGTGCCGGGCGAATCCGTACTGAGGGAACTGGAGGTGGTAGTCATTCATGATCCGGTCCCGGTAGACCTTGGCGATGATCGATGCGGCAGAGATGGAAGGACAGAGGTCATCTCCGTGGGGAAGGGCCCTGTGAGGAAGGGAGGTTCGGGGAGCATCCCTCCCGTCGATCAACAGAAACTCCGGCGGGAAGGGCAGGGAAGCGATCGCCCGCTCCATGGCGAGGAGGGTTGCTCTGAGGATGTTCAGGGCATCAATGGTCTTTGATTCGACGGTCCCCACCCCGATTCCCAAGGCCTTCTCCTGGATCGCCTGATAAAGGGCTTCCCGCCGCCTGGGAGGCAACAGCTTCGAATCCTTCAGGCCTTCCAGCTTCAACCTAGGAGGGAGAATCACCGCCGCCGCCACCACCGGCCCCGCCAGGGCCCCCCGGCCGGCCTCGTCCACACCGGCCACCCAGGTATACCCTTGAGACTTGAGATTGCAGATTTCAGATTTAGGAAGGATTCCCCTGTCCTTCAATCTCCAATCTGCAATCTGCAATTACGCTGCCCCGTCTC
>JACQHM010000226.1 GCA_016199025.1 Candidatus Methylomirabilota bacterium
AAGAACGTCCAGACGGGGGAGATCTCCGAGAAGACGTGTGATGGGGTCTTCATCGCCATCGGCCATACCCCCAACACCGATCTCTTCCGGGGCCAACTGGAGCTGGATGAACGGGGCTACATCGTAACCAAGGGGGGGACCCGGACCAGTGTCCCCGGGGTCTTCGCGTGTGGGGATGTGGTCGATCATGTCTACCGGCAGGCCATCACGGCCGCCGGCACAGGCTGCCAGGCGGCGATGGATGCCGAGAAGTTCCTGGAAGGGATCGAGCGCCCGTGATTGCCTCGCTAAGCTTCGGCGATCCGGAGGTCGGCCTGAGGCAAGGCGCTCCGCTTGTGGTGTGGCCATGAATGTGGCGCTCAGGAATGCGCTGGCTGAGCTTTTGCTTACGGCCCTTCGCTCCCCGGAGAAGGCTCAAGCGCTCCATCTCCTCGTCGCCTATTGCGTGAGGGCGGCGGAGGGGAGCCCGGGGGTGACGCTGGACGCTCTGGGCTTGGAGGGGCTCCAAAAGGGGTTGACGACCCTGACCGACCTTGGCCTCTTCCGGATCGAGGATGGCGCCATCGAACTCCTCCCCGAATTCCAGGCCGATCGTTCCACCATTCGCACCAAGGCCGAGGTGTACGAACGGGTTCTCGCTCGTGTGAGCCAAGTTGAAGGAGAAGGCGTAGGGCGGGCCCTCAAGGAGGCTGCTGCCCTCTTCAACGAGGGGCTCTACTTCGAGGTCCACGAGCTTCTGGAGGCCTGCTGGATGCCTGAGGAGGATCTTCTAAAGAAGCGGTTCCTCCAGGGCTTGATCCAGATCGCCGTGGCCTTCCACCACTTGTTGAACGGGAACTACGAAGGGGCTGTCTCCCTGTTAAAGGAAGGGGCTGAAAAGGTCAAGGGGTACAGGCCCAGCTACCTCGGGGTAGAGCTTGAAGGGTTCTTCAAAGGGATCGCGCGGTGCGGGGAGGCCTTAGAACAGCTCGGTCCTCACGGCCTCAAGGCGTTCGATCATTCAATCATCCCGAACATGGATGTTAGATGTTAGGTGTTGGATGTTGGAGAAAGAGGATTCTCCATCCAGCATCCGGCATTCGAAGTCATGAAACGGACCCCGCTGTACGAGATCCATCAAGTCCTCGGGGCCTCGTTCGCTGAATACGGGGGCTGGGAGCTTCCCGAGCGCTTCGGCGACCCGTTAGAGGAATACCAGGCGGCCCGAGGGCAGGTCGGGATCTTCGACCTCTCCTTTCGGGGGAAGCTCCTCTTGGTCGGCCCTGACCGCGTCCGTTTCCTCCAGGGAATGGTGACGAACGACGTGAAGCATCTCAAGGAGGGTGAAGGCTGCTACGCTGCTCTGCTGACCCCCCAGGGGAAGATCCTGGCCGACTTGGCGATCTACGCCCTCCCTGATGCCTTTCTGATTGACGTGGAGGCTGTTCGGCGGGAGATCGTCCGGGACACCCTCTCCAAGTACCTGATCACCGATGATGCCGAGATCCAGGATGTGACCGAGGTCTACGGCCTCCTCCGGCTTCAGGGGCCGAAGGCGCCGGCCCTTCTCGCCGAGACCCTGGGTGAACCGCTTCCTCGGGAGGAGTATCACCACGGCGAGCGGTCCCTTGATGGTGTCTCCGTCCGCCTGATCCGGCGGACCTGGGACATCGGGGGGGAGGGGTATGAGCTGGTCACATCTTGGGGTGGGACGGCCAAGAGCTGGGAGGCGCTTTGGAACAGGGGACAGGCCTTCGGGCTTCAGCCGGTGGGGATGGCGGCCCTGGAAACCTTGAGGGTCGAGGCCGGTATCCCCCGCTACGGGATCGACATGGATGAGAACACCTTGGCCCTGGAGATCCTTCCCGAGAAGGCCATCAGTTATACCAAGGGTTGCTATATCGGGCAGGAGTCCGTGGCCCGGATGACGTACCGGGGGCATGTCAACAAGAAGCTGGTCGGGCTGAAGCTGGAAGGGGAGGTTGTGCCCCGTCCGGGGGAAAAGCTTTTCGCCGGAGGGAAGGAGATAGGCTGGATCACCAGTGCCGTCTTCTCGCCCAGCCTGAGGTGTCCCATCGCGCTCGGCTACGTCCGAAGGGAGCACACCGACCCCGGCATGAGACTCACGGTCGAGGTAGGCGGCGTCTCCGCGACAGCCGAGGTTGTCCTCCTCCTATTTCCCCAGAGATCATCCGCTTGAACATCGTCGAACTTCAACATGGAGGTGAAAATGAACGTCGTCCTTTCGACGGCGGAGCTGGAGGCTCTGAAAACGCTCAGCAGCCCCACCGTCGCCAACGCCATCGAAACGTTTAATCTCAAGCCCAGGAACCAAGGGTTCATGGATTGGAGTATTCGGTGCCTCTTTCCCGACCTAGGCGTGATGGTGGGCTACGCGGTGACGGCGAAGATCGAGGCGGAGCAGCCCGCCGCCGAAGGACATCGGGTCCCCATCGCCCAGTGGTGGGATGCCGTCGAGAAGACCCCTGCTCCTCGGGTGCTGGTGATGCAGGATCTGGACAAACGACCGATCGGCGCCTTCTGGGGGGAGGTCCAGGCCAATGTCCACAAGGCCATGGGCTGCATCGGCGTCGTGACCGACGGGGGCGTCCGGGACCTGGACGAAGTCAAGGCGTTAGGTTTTCACTTTTTCGCGGCCCACGTTCTTGTCTCCCACTCCTACGTCCACCTGGTTGATGTGGGGGGTCCTGTGAAGGTGGGAGGTCTCGTGGTGAAGCCGGGGGATCTCATCCACGCCGACAGGCACGGGGCGATCATGATCCCTCTTGAGATCGCCGGGGACCTCGTGAAGGCTGCAGAGAGACTCCAGAAGGGAGAGCGGGAGATCATCGAGTATTGTCAGTCAGAGGAGTTCACGTTCGAAGGGTTCAAGGAGCTGTGGCGGAGATTCCGCCCCTATTCGTGAGGGCAGGGGGCAAGGGTCAGGTTTTCAGCTTTTCCTTGCCCCTTGCCGCTTGCCTGTGGATCCTTAGAGATTGCCTGGAGGTGGTCGCCCATGGCTGAAGAGGGACTGAGGGAACAGGCCATGGAGTACTTCCAAAAGGCCTACGAGCTTCAGATGAAGGGAGATCTCGAAGGCGCTGTCATCTACTACACTAAGTCCATCGAGCTCTACCCGACGGCCGAGGCCTATACCTTCCGCGGGTGGACCTACAGCTTTATGGGGAAGCTGGACGAGGCCATCGGGGAGTGCTACAAGGCCATCGAGGTTGATCCGGATTTTGGAAACCCCTACAACGACATCGGCGCCTATCTCATCCAACAGGGAAAGCATGACGAGGCCATCCCCTGGTTGGAGAAGGCTCTAAAGGCGAAGCGGTACGAGAGCCGCGCGTTCCCCTACATGAATCTGGGACGGGTCTGGGAGCGGAAGGGTCTCTGGCAGAAGGCGATGGAGGAGTACCGGAAGGCGGTGGGGGCCAATCCTGATTACCTCCAGGCGCTCCAGGCCTTCAGAAGGCTCCAGGGGATGATGAATTAGCCCTTGAGGGGGGGCAGGCCCCCCCTCAACGCCGCTGGAAGCAAAGCTTCGCCTCGCCGCGCATAGCGTGTCTCGGCCACAGCAGCGGCTGCTCCCCCCCGAGGGAAGGAGAACGGTGTGGCCTTATTTCTCACTGAGGAAGAAGTCGGGCGGCTCCTGACGATGAAGGAGGCCGTAGAAGCCGTCGAGGAGGCCTTCAGGGCGCTTGGGGCGGGGAACGCCGTCAACCGGCCCCGCTCCCGCGTGGCCATACCTTCCGGGATGCTCCACGTCATGCCAGCAGGCCTGCCGTCTCGCCAGGCGATGGGGTTCAAGGCCTATACGGTCTCCAAGAGTGGTGCCCGATTCCTCTTTCTCCTCTATAATGGAGAGGGGCGGTTGTTAACCATGATGGAAGCCGATCGGTTGGGGCAGATCCGGACGGGCGCGGCCACCGGTGTGGCGACTAAGCACCTGGCGCGTCAGGATGCGTCGGTCGTCGGCATTTTCGGCACGGGCTGGCAGGCGAGGAGCCAGCTCGAAGCCGTCTCTTTCGTCCGTCCGATCCGGAGGGCAAAGGCCTACAGCCGGAACCCCGAGAGGTGCCAGGCCTTTTGCCGGGAGATGGGCCAGATGTTAGGCCTCGAGGTGGTTCCGGTCGAACGTCCAGAGGAGGTCGTCAAGGACGCCGACCTTCTGATCACCATTACAAGCGCCAAGGATCCGGTCTTGAAAGGGGACTGGCTTTTGCCTGGTGTCCACATCAACGCGGCCGGTTCAAACTTTGCCCACAAGCGGGAGCTAGATGAGGAGGCGGTTCGGAAGGCATCGTTCATCGCCGTCGATTCTAAAGAGCAGGCCAAGGTCGAATCGGGCGACCTGTTGGTTCCCATCGAGAAGGGCTTTTTACGCTGGGATGATGTCCACGAGCTGGGAGAGGTCGTGGCCGGCAAGCTTCCCGGGCGTCGTTCTCGTGACGAGATCACCCTCTTTAAATCCAACGGCATCGCCTTAGAAGACGTGGCTTGTGCCGTGAGGGTCTACGAGCACGCCAGAGCCGAGGGCGTCGGACAGGAAGTCCCGATCGTGTAGATTGTTCCGTGAACGGGGGGAGCGCCATGGGGATTGAGGTCAGGCGCCTTGATCATTTCGGCGTCCATGTGCAGGATCTCGAAAGGGCCGAGCGTTTCTACACCGAGATCCTCGGGATGCGGGTCGAGATGCGCCTTCCGGATCAGATCCTCCTCCGCTTCCATGACACGAACCTGGCCCTCTTTCAAAAGCCAGACATGATCCCCGGCGGGCTGGAGCTGATCCAGAACCCCCTGGGGAAAGGCCACCACGCCTTCGAGGTGAGCTACGGGGACCTCCAGGCGGCCCTGAAGCTTTTCGCCGAGAAGAACATTCCCCACCATGCCCCTATTGATTGGGGCGACCATGACTGCCTGTACTTCCTCGATCCCGATGGGAACCTGTTGGAGTTAGTCGGCTACCGCCCTTAACGACAGGGGTTAGGGATTAGGGGTTAGGGAAGAGATGCGCGATTTCGAGTACCGAGCCCCGCAAACGTTAGAAGAAGCGGTTGGCCTCCTGGCAGGGAACGGCAGGGAGGCCTTACCCCTGGCGGGAGGGACCGACCTCATCCCGCAGATGGACGAGGGACGGAAGCGGCCCCGCCTTTTGATCGATCTCAAGAAGATCCCGGAGCTGACCCGATTGACGTTCGACGAGAGGAGGGGTTTAAGGATCGGGGCGGCCGTCCCCTGCAGCCAGGTCTCTGAGTTTCCTCCTGTCAGGGAACGCTACCCGATGCTGGCCTCTGCCTGCTCCTTGATCGGCTCCGTCCAGATCCAGAACCGGGCCTCCATGGGCGGAAACCTCTGTAACGCCGCCCCCTCCGCCGACCTCGCTCCTCCGTTGATCTGCCTCCGCGCGGAAGCGGTGATCGTCGGCCCGAACGGCCGCCGCCCG
>JACQHM010000227.1 GCA_016199025.1 Candidatus Methylomirabilota bacterium
CGGGCGCGTTCGGACAGGCTGCCGAAGCGTTCCGCCGCCTCATAGACCCGTTGGTACAGCGCTGTGGCGTCGGCGAATCGGCCCTCGGTATGGGCAATCTTGCCCTCCAGCATGTCAGCTCGAAGCAAGAGCGGGTTGTCCTCGGCACCCACGACCGTACGGCACTGGCGCAGCCGCTCGAGGGCCTCGGCCAGCCGACCTGCCCGGTAGTAAAGCTCTGCCAGGTCACAGAGGGTGTCCGCGACCACCTCATCCGCTGAACCATCATCCCTGGCGAATTGGACAGCCCCGAGCAGCAGGCTCAAGGCCCTGCCGGTCCTGCCTGTGTGCAGACACGCCAACGCGGCCAGCCGATCCGCCTCGGCGAGGTCAACGGGCCGGACCGCGACCGCGCGCATCTTCTTTGCGTCCTCTTCCGCCGCCGGGTACGCCCCAACTCGCAAATGCACGCGAGACGCCCTGCCGTGCGCGAGCGCCACTTTTCGGACGTCATCGGCAGAAGGGGCCTCCAGGCGATGGATCGCTTCGATCACACGGGTGTAACGATGCACCGCCTCGTCGTTGAGGAACAACTGGGCCGCCCGGTCACCCGCGCGGAGGTTGGCATCGGCCGCTTTCGCCCACCGCTCCGCCCGCTCGTAGTGATGGGCGAGCAGTTCGGGAGAAACCTTGAGCGGCCCACCGGCTACCTCGCAGAACGCCGACGCCGTCACGTCGTGCAGCGCGTGGCGATCCCGCAAAAGCAGCGTCTCGTAACACGCCTCCTGCATAAGGGGATTGTAGAAGGCACGCCGTTTTCCAGGATTCTGCACGATAGGCAACACCAATCCTGACTTCTCCAGCTCGGTTAGCAGTGTCTGCATGGGCGGTCTCCACCGGTCTGTCGAGTGCCATACCAGTTGCGCCACGTCCAGATCGAATTCGACGCCTTGCACGGAGTATTGGCACAGCAGCTCACGCGCCGGTTGTTCCAGCCGATCCAGCCGGGACACCATTGCCGCCCGGATCGATACCGGCAGGCGGACCGACGCCACTCCCGGATCGCAGGACCAGTTCGATCCGTCCTTCGCCGGGATCAGGAAACCGTCATCTACGAGAGACCGAACCATTTCCTCAATATGCAACGGCACACCCGCCGCCCGCTGGAGCACATCCCGACGGAGCGCTTCGGGGAGTTTCGCGCCGCGAACCAGTAGATCCAGCAGTTCGCCGGTTGCAGCGTCGGCAAGCCGGCCGAGCCGGATCACCGCTTCGTGGCGAAGCGACGCCCGTCCCTCGGGGCGGGATGCGACGAGAATCGGCATAGGCCAACCCTGGGGCCGGGTCGCCAGGGACTCGAACAGCATCGCCGACGCCTCATCCGCGAGTTCGTACGAATCAAGGAACAGCACCAGGCCGGGCACGCGATCTGCCATACGCGTGAGCAGCATCACGATGCCGCGCTCGAGCATCCGACGCAACGTCTGTGGGTCAGGATCAGGCGCCGTGACAGAAAGCCAGCTTGGCGCCACGAGGTGCCACAAGGCATCGACGAACGGCTCCAGGTCATCTCCCAATACCGACAAGGCTTCAGCCAACGCCTCCCGCGTCTCCGGTCTAAGCGCCTGACCGGTGATCTCTCGGATCACACCATAGACCACAAGCCTCGCCAACCCAAAGGGCCGCCGACTCGTATCTGATGTTGCGACGATCATGAGCAGCCGGATGCCCTCGATTCGAGAGGCCGCTTCCTCGACGAGCCTCGTTTTCCCGATGCCCATCTCGCCGCGGATCTCGATCCATCGGTCCCCGTACCGAGCGGCCTGCAGGCGCTCAACCAGCTCATGCAGCTCGGTGTCTCGACCAACGATCCGGGCCGAAAGCCCCCCCCGGCCCCTGGGGTCCACCTCCGCCACTTCGCGGATCAGTTCATAGACCTCGACCGGCCGCTCCTTGCCCTTGACGGACAGCAGCCGGGCAGGCCCAAACGCAAACCGCCCTCGGACCCGAATCGCCACCTCCCGCGACACCAACACACCCCCCGGTGGCGCGGCTGACTCCAGTCTCGCCGCGAGGTTCACTGTATCACCCATCACCGAGTAATCCATACGCACATCGGAGCCGACCCTGCCGGCCAAGACCAGCCCGGAATTGATCCCGATCCGCATGCGTAGCGGAACCCCTGTCCGCCGGTGGCACTGCTCGGCGAACTGGGCGAGAAACACCTGCATCGCCAGGGCTGCCTGGCACGCCCGGGCTGGGTCGTCCTCGTGCGCGACCGGTGCGCCGAACAGCGCCATCACATTATCCCCGATGTACTTATCGATGTACCCCTCTTTCTCCTGGATGATACGGCCCAGCCCCGCGAAGCACTCGTTCATCACCGCGTGCACCTCTTCCGGGTCCAGTTTCTCACACATGGCTGTGAACCCGCTCACGTCGGCGAACAGAACGGTCACGTCACGCCTCTCGTCACGCAGAGAGGTGGGAGCTTCGGGCCCTCGGGCGGCCCACGTCTGTTCTTTGGGCGCGGGTGCGTGATCCAGTCTCTGACCACAGTTGCCGCAGAACTTGAAGCTGGAGGGAACTTCACTCGCGCACTTTGGACAGGTGACGTACGACATGCTTATGAATTCCGCCTAGTGCAGTGACAATGTTGGATCCTTCACCTTGTTGACCTATGCTAATTCCATCCCGCTCCAGGTGTCAAGCCCATCCGTAGAGCCGCCAAAAGAACGGGGGAGGCCAAACGGCCTCCCCCTGGCACGCCCTTGAAAGGTGTGAGGTAAGGGTCTGTTACAGGCTACAGGGTGTTGGATTCATCAGGGGTGGCCGCTTTTTCCACGGTCTTGACCTTGACTTTCAGTTCCGTCTCGATGAGGGCTCGTAGCTCGAGATCCTCAGATTCCGACGCGCCAAGGGGCACCAGCGGCAGGCTATCCAGGACTTTCCGTTCCGGTTGGAAGAGGTCCAGCCGGCAGCGAAACTCCCCCCTCCGGTTGCCCACCACCGAAACCAGGGCCTCACTCCCGAAGGTCTCAATGGTCGCCTCGTCCACCTCGCTCCACTCTAGCTCCAGATCGCCGTGACTGTGCCACCAGACCGTGAAGGCGGCGGGGTCCTGGCCTTCCGCGACGAGCTGTTCGAGGAAGGCGAGGAGGGCCTCGGGGTCCAGCTCCGTCTCCGACCAGGAGGAGGTCTGGGGGAGAAGGAAGACATCGGTGATGATCGGGCCTTCCTGGCTGACCTCCATCCGTCCCAAGCCGCTCACCTCCATCGGGGAGAGTGCGATGTAGCCTTTGAGCTTGGCAAGGGCGGAGGGGGCGATGAGGATCCGCTCAGGCAGTGGGTCGGTGAGAAGCGCCATCCTAGCCAAGCTCCTCCAGGACGGCGGCGGCCAGGAGGGGGACCAGCAGCTCATGGTGACCGGTGAGCGAGTAGCCCGTCCCCCCGGCGGCCACCGGCCTCCTGACGACGTTCTGGGTTGGCCGGTAGTGCTGGAGGAAGTCCAGGTTCGCCGTCACGAAGTCCTTCACCGGGTGACCGAGGTTCCTGGCGACCGTCAAGGCCTTCAAAAAGACCTCGGGGAGGATCACGGCGGAACCCAGGTTCAGATAGACTCCTCCATCCCCCAGGTCGGCGACGACGGAGGCCAACAGCCGAAAGTCCCGGTGCGTCGCCTCGCCCAGGGCTCTGCCGTCACAGGAGGGGTGCATCTGGAAGATGTCGGTCCCGAGGGCGACGTGGACCGTCACGGGGAGGTGAAGCCTCGCCCCGGCGGCGAACAGGCTCCGATCGAGGTGCGGTGGATTGAGGGTGAAGAGTTTCTCACCCAGGGAGTGGCCAAAACCCCATCCTTTTTCGATCCCGTCCTTGATCGCCTCGTTGATCAGGCGGCCCGTCTCTTCAGCCATCCCGAAGGTCCCGTCGGCTAACGCCGCCTCCACATCCTCCGAGGTCCTTCCCAGAAAGGCCAGCTCGAAGTCATGGACCGCCCCGGCCCCGTGGAGGGCCAGGGCGCTGACGATCCCCTTCTCCATGAGATCGATCAGGATCGGCGAGAGGCCGACCTTGATGACGTGGCCCCCCAGGCCGACGATGACCGGCTTTCCTTTTTGCTTCGCTCCTACGATGGCCTGAACGAGGCCGCGAAACTCCTTCCCTGCCAGGATGTTGGGAAGGGTGGCGAGGAACGCTTTGAAGGTTCCCCCCGGACGCCAGGCCTGCCCTTCATCCTGGAGGGTCATCTTGCTGAAGCGCTCCTGTAACGGATAGGTCTTGATCTTGCCCAGGTCGATGGGCCGGTATTCTTTCGCCATCCGCGTATCCCCATTGGATGATGCAAATCGTCGTTTAAGGCATGAGGCTCATGAACAAAAGGAGCAGGGTCAGGAGGATCAGGACCAGGGCGGTCCCCCAGGCCAGGACATTCGTCCACCGGGAGTTCACGTAGGGGCCCATCACGTCCCGGTCGTTGATCAGTTTGAGCATCCCTCCCCTCGCCAAAATCCTCTTGAAAAATCTTATAGAATCTTATATCCTCTTAACCAGGAGGTGACCATGAAGATCCTGACGATCCTGGAAGTGGCAGAGCTCCTCCAGATCCATCGCGATACAGCGTACCGCTACGTGCGAGCAGGCAAGCTCCCAGCCGTAAAGGTCGGGAGAAGCTGGCGGGTCCTCCAGGAAGTCTTGGAAGAGTGGCTTCGTGAGCGCTCCGGCCGGGGTGCTGAAAGCCGGCCGAAGGCGAAGCCCCAGAAGAAAGCGAAGAACCCGCTGATCGCAGGCCTCGGCATGTTTGAGCACGGCGGCCTGACGAAGGATCTCGACAGGGCCCTGTACGGCGATCGGCACACATGAAGCTCTTCATTGACACGTGGGGTTGGCTGGCCTTGGGGGACCGACGGGATCCCGCCCACCAACGTGTTAAGAAATTCCTCCGTGCCTTCGACAGCCGCGGTGGTCTTGCTTACACGACGGATTACGTCCTCGACGAGACGATCACCAGGCTCTTCATGCTCGTGCCCTTCCCGATTGCGAAGGGATACGTGGAACGAACGATCTGGGAAGCCGTAGCCACGGGACATCTGCGGTTGGAGCGGATCACCCCGGAACGCTTTGCAAAAGCGTGGACCTTGCGGAAGCGGTATCACGACAAGCCAGAGATCTCCTTTACGGATCTGACCTCGTTTGTCATCATGGAAGAGCTGAGACTCCGGGAAGCGCTCACGGCCGATGCCCATTTCGAGTACGTCGGATTAGGATTCACGCGAGTGCCATGAGCAACCCCGGTATGTGAGTGAGCCGGCTTTCGAAGGTCAGGAGAAAGGGACCCATGCCCTCTTCGTGAAACGGGCCTTAGAAAATCGGGGGGAACTCTTCAATGGTCGCCTCGTCTACGCCTCTCCACTTTGGATGAGACGGCTCAAAAAAGACAGGAGGGGCTCAGGGCCTCACGCCGTCTCCAATGGACCTTAGCATAAGACACCAAGCCAGTCAAAGGTCCCCAATCATCGTTTAAGATATGAGGCTCATGAAGAGCAGGACGAGGGGAAGGAGGATCAGGACCAGGGCAGTCCCCCAGGCAAGAACGTTCGTCCAGCGGGAGTTGACGTAGGGGCCCATGACATCCCGGTCGTTGATGAGCTTCAGCATCAAAAACAGGACGAGGGGAAGGAGGATCCCGTTCAAAGTTTGAGAGAGAACCATGATCTTGAGGAGTGGGGCCTTCGGCCAGAGGGTGAGGGCGGCTCCGACGGCCACCATCCCCAGGTAGATGGCGAAGAAGCTGGGCGCTTCCTTCAGGGAGCGATCCACCCCCGTCTCCCACCCGAGGCTCTCGCAGACGGCGTAGGCCGTCGAGAGGGGCACGATGGCCGCGGAGAAGATCGAGGCATTCAAGAGTCCAAGGGCGAAGAGGAGGGAGGCGTATCGGCCGGCGAAGGGCCGGATGGCCATGGCCGCCTGCCCTGCCGTCTCGACCCGAACCCCGTGGGCGTAGAGGGTGGCCCCGCAGGAGACGATGATGAAGAAGGCCACAGCAGTGGCCACGAGGCTCCCGAAGATGGCGTCCAGACGGGCGTAGCGGTACTGTTTGACCCGGACCCCTTTATCCACGATGGAGGATTGCAGGTAGAACTGCATCCAGGGGGCGATGGTCGTCCCCACCAGGGTGATCAGCATGAGGAGATAGTCCCGCTCGAGACGAACGGTCGGCTGGATGGTCTGTCTGGCGATCTCAGGCCAGGGCGGATGGGCCAGGAAGGCGGAGATGATGTAGACGGTGTAAAAGAGACTGGCCCCCAGGAAGATCCGCTCGACGATCCGGTACGTCCCCTTGACGACGAGCCAGCTCACCAGGGCCACGGCGAGGGGGACGGAGAGGTACCGGCTGACGCCGAAGATCTCCAACGACGCCGCCACCCCGGCGAACTCCGAGGCCGTATTGGCCAGGTTCGCCAGGACCAGGATGCCCATGACCCCCAGGGTGATCCGAACGCCGAACCGCTCCCGGACCAGATCGGCCAGGCCCTTCCCGGTCATGACCCCCATCCGGGTCCCCATCTCCTGGACGATGGC
>JACQHM010000029.1 GCA_016199025.1 Candidatus Methylomirabilota bacterium
CATAGTTCTGCTCCAGGATTCGTAAGTGGGAGGGATCGGTCAGCGATTTGAGATGCACAGTGGTCGGGTCAATCTGGGCGGCGACATCCATGAACTTGACCCCGCTGACACCCCGGGGAAGCTGAACTTCCCGGATGTCCTTCACCAGCCCCAGGTTGCCGTTGTAGATGGTGACGGCCACCTCCTTCTGACGGTCCTGGGTGACCGCAAGGGGCTCTTGAGCGCCCTGTTTGTTCGGCTGCGACCAGGAATCACTGGTGGCCCCAGCGGCGAGCATGAGGCCTGCAAAGATCAGGAGATGTTTGTTCATCGTCCTCCTCCGTCGAAAGGGTTGGCTCATTTTTCCGTGTTCACCCCTTTAGACAACAATGGAGGAGGAAAGTTCCAAATCCTATGGCGTCGAACTCATGAGCTTGACCTGGACAACAACCTCTGCCATTCCCTCACGGAACAGCTCCTGTTCGACATCCACCTGCCCTACTCCCTTCATGGCCTCCTTCAGGGCAGGATACTTCGCTGCGGGCAGGATGAAGCGGGACGTGCGGATGTCCCCCCGCAGGCGTTCCCTCTTTCCTCCCACCTCCTCAAAGGCCCGACCACCCAAGCGGACGATCTCCTCCTTCAACCACCCCTCGACCTGTCCCACGTCGGCGACCTTAAGGGTGAAGACCACATCGGTCCCCTGCTCCACCTCGCTGCTTGCGACAGAGGGAGCCTGAGCCTCCGCCTCGGTCATCGGGGCCGGGGCCAGAGCTTTTGCTTCAGGAGCCGTCTTGGGCACAGAGGGAGGAGGCCCAGCCCCTAACGTCTGCTCTTCCTGGCGGGCCGGGGCCGGCATCGCCCGGGCCGAAGGTCTGGCCGGAACCTCAGCGGGCTTCTGCTTGGCCGATTCAGGGGCGGGCGGGAAAGAAGCCTCATCCCGGCTTTCCAATCGGAGCTTCTCCTGCTGAAGCCCTGCCTTGTGCTCCTCCTCTGAAGCCCCGACATCCTCCAACGACTCGGCCTTCTTCGAAGGCTGTGGACCCACAAGGGGTCCGGTCGGCTCGTCCTTGGGCTGTGACCTCTCCCGACCCATTAGACCTGGGGCGGAGGGGGGTGGCATTTTCTCTTTGGATGCAGGTGGGGGAGACGCGAGAGGTCCCGGCCTGACCTCGGAAGGGGCTTCAGCTTCGTGGACGGCCGGCTCTTGAACCGCTCGCTGGAGCTCGGGAGAGCGGAGGTAGAGCAGGGCCCCGCCCAAGGCGAGGATGACGAGGGCAAAGGCCTCCAGAGGGAGCTTCACGTGGAGGGGGAAGAAGAGCGTCTGCACCATCTTTCGCCACGGGCGCTGATCTACCCGCTCCAAGACCCTGGCGGCAAAGCCTTCCGGGGCATGGAGTTCACCTAACATGCTGATCAGAGAGACGGTTTTCCGAAAGCGCTCCCACTCCTCCTGGCAGATCGGACACCTGTTGAGATGGGAGGCCACGGAGGTCCTCTCCTCGTCGCTTAAGTCACCGTCGAAGTAGCCAGAGAACCGCTCTTGGACGTCGTGACACTCCATCACAAATCCCTCTGCCCTACAAGAACTTTTCCACCCGTTCCTTCAGCGCCATCCTGGCCCGGTGGAGGCGGGAGCGGACGGTCCCTAGCTCGATACCCAGCACAAACGCGATCTCCTCATACGAAAGCCCCTGAATGTCCCTGAGGACCAGGACGATCCTTTGCTCCTCGCTTAAGCCCTGAAGCTCCCGCTCCAGCAGGGCCCGCAGCTCTCGCTCTTCAAGAGCCCGGTCAGGGGGCGTCGGACTGTTCTCCATCAATACTGGATCATCCTGAAGGAGCCTGGCAGCATCCTTCTTCCGGGCCTTCAGCCGGTTCAGGCAGAGCCGTGAGGTGATCCTGTAGAGCCAGGTGGAAAGCTTGGACTCCCCTCGGAAGCCTCCGAGGGCGCTGAAGGCTTTGAGAAACACCTCCTGGGCCACGTCCTCGGCTTCGGCCTGATCACGAAGCATCCGAAAGGCAACACTAAAGATCTGATGCTGATACTTTAGCACGAAACCCTTGAAGGCTTCCTGATCCCCTCGGCGGCAGGCCTCAAGGAGCTTCGCTTCTTCTTCCAAAAGCCCTTCAGCCACCGGAGGATCTGTCCGCTTCATCCCTATCCCTCAGACAGCGTTGATCCCTCAGAAGTTCCAAAGGAGCCATTCAGCCGGAAGCCTCCGATGGTCAGCAAAACCAAGAGAAACAGCAGGTTAGGGATCATGATCTACTATGGACGTTCTTTTGAGGGAAAAAGGGGGCCACCGAAGGGAGACATGGTGCCGGGGGCGGGGGTCGAACCCGCATGGACCGCAAGGTCCGGGGGATTTTAAGTCCAATCCCGTCCATGCCTGCAACCCCGCGTCAGATCGGGATTTTCTCAAGCCTGGCGCGGGGTTGTGCTTAGTTGAGTCTAATGCTGGAGTGTGCTCAAGTGCGACCATTTTTGACCCCGTACTGACACCAAAACTGACACCAGTGACGGAGGTCCCAGAGGGGGGATAAGACCTTAGAGATCGGTGAGGAGGGCCAGAAAGTCTTCCACCGCGATCCCCGCGTGGCGAATGAGCTTGCGGAGAGTGCCTCGGTCTAACTCTCGATGATCAGGGATCGAAAGGTGTCGCCCATCCGGGTGATAGTAGATCATGTGGCTTCCACTGTGATGGTCATAGGTGAAACCGATCTTGGCGAACGCCTTCCCCGCGTCTCGCCCGGAGAGGACCGGCAGCTTCGCCATTATGCCGGGACCTCGACCTCAACCACGTGCTCCTCAGGGATCGGGAGGCCGTGCTTCCGCCGAACCGTCAGGATCCCCTGGATCGCCTCCTGGATGTTCGCCAGGGCTTCCTCTTGCGTCCTTCCTTGGGAGACGCAGCCCGGCAAGGCGGGACATTCGGCCACAATGTAGCCGTCTTCGCCCATCTCTAACGTGACCAAGAATTTCATGATGTCCTCCTATGGTCGATAGCGTTTTCCTGGAGGAGGGGCTTTCCGGTACGTTTCGATCAGCTCCTTTTCAATGTCCTCCAAGGACAGTCCTCTTGCCTCATGCCGGGCGACCCACCGACGGGCGGATTCCCGGTCGATCTCCCCAAGCTCCGAACGAACGGCGATCACAGCCTTCCGCCTCTTCCGAAGCTCCTCCAGATGTTTCAGGCTTTGACCTCCGCCAGGGTGAGTGTGTAGTAGCTTCGACGGCCAGAGTGCATGTGCCGGGCGTTTACGTCTCCCTGCCGGATCAGCCGATAAATCCTGTCGCGGGAGAGTCCTGTCTCCCTAGATACCCGCTCGACCCCCCACTGCTCCTCGTGGGTCTCAGGGTCCAAAAAGATCCCCCTTCGTTCGGACTCTTCTGACTCTTCTGAAGCGGTCTTGGCGATGAACTCTTGGATCGTCTTGGCGAGATACTTCCTGAAGCCCTTCCAGTCTTCCTGGATGACGTAATGAAGGCGGAGGTAATCGAAGCCACCTCCTAGCTTAAGTTTCCCATCCTGCGAGCGATCAATCATCCCAGCGCGTTCCGCTCCTTTAAACCCCTTAAGGTACTTCACGCAAAACGCCTCTGCCTCTGGAGTCAGGTCGATCACGTTGGCCTGGACAAGATACAGCACGATCTGAAACTTGATGTCGTCCAGGGGGGTCTGCTTCGGAGACACACAGATCCGCGGCCACAGGCTAAAGAGTTTTCCCTCCTTGATCCGGTTCTGTTCAGCCTGGCGAAACAGATCGATCCCCTTATCGTGGGGCAAACCCGGGAGGGTGCGGAACTTGGTTCGTTTCAACAGGACCTCAACCGGCAGGTCCTCGTCCTCGTCTTCGACCACCTGGATGCGAATCCTAGAGGTGCGGAGTTTGGCTCGTTCCATCACGACTTCAATCTCCGCCGTGCGGATGGGCTTATTCCATTCACGCCACTTCTCTCGAATTGGCCCATAGGCTGCTCTCCACGCTTCCTCCTCCTCCTTCGAGGCCGTATCAGGCAACGGGGGGGGGCCTGGGCGAGCTGCTGGATCGCGTCCCTTGAAGCGGGATACCGTCGGAAACTCAGGAACAGAGAGGGGCGGTCGGGACCCCACTGTTTCGCGCGAATGGAGCATTCCGGCGGCCCCTCCGCGCAGGAATGTGTCCCCAGGCGGTCGTCTGTGTACATCACCACGCCCGGCTGAGGTGGAATGTGATAATCAAAAACGTCTGTTGATCCCATAACCGTCTGCTTGATCTCCTTCACCGACTTCCTACGAAGGCCGCGGAATTTGTCAGCAGAGAAAAACCACCGGTCCCGCCGTCGGCGACGGCTCAACGCCTGAACCTGTTTGGCAACCCAGGCGATCAGGGCTAACGACACGACGGGTCTCCTCCAGACGGTGTGAGAATTCTGAAAGCGACTGCTCGTCTAACTGCTTGATTTTCTTGCCAAGAAGCAATGTCGGATTTCGCAACTATTAGTTTAACAGAGCATAGAGACGTGTCAAGCCAAAACCAGGTTAAGAAGGAGGTAGCTCTGTGATGACTAAACTTCTGAGACCCGAAGAGGCGGCAGCCCGGCTTTTGGTCTCGCCGCTTACGATTCGAAAATGGATCTTCGCACGGAGGTTGCCAGTGGTCAAGCTCGGCCGCTCGGTTCGGATCAGGGAACAGGATCTGGAGGCCCTGATCAATTTTGGTTACCAGCCTCTCCAAAGGGGACGGTGATGATCAAAACCGGAACATTCGTTGACCCGGCCCTGGAGTACTATGCCCGCGGCTGGCCGGTGATCCCCGTCGATGCCGACAAGCGGCCATTATGCGAGTGGGGCCGGTGGCGTTTTCAGGGGCAGACCGAAGCGGAGGTCCTGGACTTGTTCTCGCGTCCGGCACACGGAATGGCCCTGCTCACCTGGCCCGCGTCTGAGCTTGTTGTCCTGGACTTCGATGGTTGCCACGCCCACGAGGTGTGGCAGACAACCGGCATCATCCTACCCTCGACGGCACAGACCCGAACCCGGAGCGGCGGGACGCATCTGATCTTTCGCTTTCCCGATGGCACACCGCAACCCGGTCAAGCAGCGGTCGATCAAACGTTTCAGCGCAAAGTCCGCCTTGCGGTGGACCGGAACTGCGGCTGTGCGAAGCCCTGCGGGGTCGATCTCCTCCTCAACGGCTATTTCATCGTTCCGCCCACACCCGGTTACCGCGAAGATCCTGACCATCCACTTGAACCAGGTCGTCTTGCAACAATCCCCCCGGAGGTTCTCTCCCTGGCACGCGCAGGAGCGAAGAGCACAGCCAACCCGGTCCCCGATGCCTCCGGCAATGATTGGTTTGCATGGGCGCTGCACGGGCCTATCCCGGAGGGCCAGCGAAATGACACGGCAACCCGCATCGCTGGGGCGTTGCTCGCCAAAAGTCTCCCCCCCGATCACGTTTACCTCTTGTTAGTGCCATGGGCAAGAATGATCTGTGTCCCGCCGATGGACCTCGGGGAACTTCAAATTACTGTGCGAAGCATCGCCCGAAAAGAAGCGACGAAGGCTAAAAAGAAGGGCACCTCGAGCCCCCTGACACTATGGGAGGCAGCACGGTCCGCGCTAGACTTCGTAAATAGCGCCGAGGCAGAGCCGGAATGGCTTGAATACCCCCTCCTCGCACCCGGCTCCATCACCGAAATCTTTAGCCCGCGTGGCATCGGGAAGACTCACGTCGCACACGCCTTAGGCGTCAAGCTGGCCCGTCGCGGCAAGCGAGTGTTGCTGCTCGACCGAGACAATTCTCCCCGCGAGGTGAAGCAGCGGCTTCGGGGCTGGGGGGCGGGCACCGCGGAGGCCGCAACGCTGAAGGTTATGACCCGCGACAAAGCCCCCCCGCTGACCGATGCGGCAGCCTGGGCGAGCTTCCCATTCCAGGAGTACGACTTGGTCATCATCGACTCGTTGGATGCCACAACCGAAGGAGTCGGAGAAAAGGACTCTGCGAAGCCCAGCCGGGCCCTCGCCCCGATCCTCGACCTCGCCCGTCGGGCGGAGGGGCCCGCGATCCTGGTCCTCGGCAACACGGTGAAAAGTGCCGAGCACGGCCGGGGGAGTGGCGTGATCGAAGACCGGGCTGACATCTGCTTTGAGGGCCGGGACGCCACCGGCCTACTCCCCACGGGACGAAAGCCCTGGTGGTTAGAGCTTCCCCCCGCCGGGGCCTGGGCCTGGGCGGAGCGGGCCACCCGGCGGAAGCGGCGGTCTCGCTACCGTCTCGCCTTCGTGCCCTCTAAGTTCCGCGTCGGGGAAGAGCCCGATCCTTTTATCCTGGAGATCGATCTCTCTGCTGAACCCTGGACGCTTCGCGATGTCACCGCCGAAGTGATCCAAGCCGGGGAAGCGGCGCGGGCCCAGGCGGAGCAGGAACGTCAGAAGCGGCTGGACGAGGCGACCCAGGCCTTGAGCAAGGCAATAGAGGCCCGGTCCCAGGTCGGAGATCCCATGCTGGCCGACAAGGAGGCCGTCCCTTTCTTGAGGGACCACGGCTTGACGCGAGCGGAAGCGCGCCAGCTCCTTAAAGGTCGAGATGGCCAAGAGTGGCGGATCGAGACCCGGAAGGATCGCCAGGGGCACCCTAAGATTCTCCTTCCTCCCGAACCCATAGGGAGTCAATCAAAGGCCCCGGCGGCGGAAAACGCTCTATCTCAAACCCCTCAATCTACAATGGCAGGAGAACCACCGTTTTCCGCCGACCGTATGGAGACTGCACGGCGGAAAACATCTCCTACCGAAGCCGCTCCAGATGCGGAGATCCGTGATCCCCGTTTCTTTCCGCCAAAGGTTTCTGAGTCACCCCCTGAGCCCCTGGAGGTGGTGGACCCGTGGGCGATGTGAACGTCCTGATCGAAGTCCTGACCCTGGGTGGTAAGGTCCTCTGGGACCCCCCCGACCGGCCCCGACTGTTGGTGCCTGGAGGCGTGGGGGCCAAGCTCCGGGAGGACCTCGGAACGGTCCGGGAGGTTCTTCGCCGGGCAGTCTTGTTCCGGGAGCAGGCCAACACCTCTGGCCCCATCCCCCTCCTGGTCCTGCCAGAACACCCAGGAAACGAGGGGTGTATCTCCTGCGGGAGTCCGGTGGACTCGGGCCACTTCCGCTGCCCGGTGTGCAGCTTGGCCGTGGCGCTC
>JACQHM010000229.1 GCA_016199025.1 Candidatus Methylomirabilota bacterium
ACACCGATCCCCGCCAGGAAGTCCAGGTATCGCTTGCCATCCCTTGCGATGATGCTGCACCCTTCCGTCCGCTCAACCACGATCCCAAAGGGCTCATCGGACGTCTGGCAGACGTAGCGGCGAAAGTCTCGCTCAAGCAGATCCACGGTCTTCCTCCAGATCAACCCAACGGATAAGGTCCAAGATCTGGAAGCGGCCATCGTGGTGCCAGCCGGCAGGAGGGTGCTGCATCTTCCCCACGGGGCAGATCCGGTTCACGCCAAGCCTTCCTAAAGCGTCGACCAATGGGAGCAATCGATTGGGAGGGGCGGCAATGCCGACGGCCGAGAGGTACGGAGCGTAGGGCGCCACTAACTGAACAACCTGCCCCAGATCCCCGACGGGCTTCACCCGGACCGTCCGGTTTAAGCAAGAAGGGAGGAAGGTAGGATCCTTCTCGTAGATCACCGTCCAGCTCATCCCCTCCCCCGCGTACACGGCCACGTCCTCTCCGGCGATCTCTCTGAACTCGTAGGCCCCCCGGAGCTGGTGGATCACTGAAGCCTCCTCCGGTGAGAGCCTCCCCCGGGGAAGGGCCTTGTGAAGCTCATCCATCGCATGAGCTAGGGCCCGGGCAAAGCCCTTTGGCGTGGCCGCCCCCCCCTCTTCAACGTAGAAGAGATGCGGCGAGAGGCACCCCTGCTGATCGAACATGGAAGTATCGTAGGCCGCTCTCCTTGCGATCTCCTCAAGATCCGAGAGGGCCTCTCGTCCGATGACCCCGAAGCTCAGGCGATGCCCATAGCCAATGAAGCGCCCTTGAACCCTCCCCTTGATGCTGGTGATGGCCTGACCGCTTCCGTAAGCGATGACGACATCGGATCGGGAGAAGGCGATCGCCTCCAACGTCTCCTCCCCCCCTTTCCACCAGGCGACGGCCAGGCACCTCCCCAGCTCAGGATCGACCTCGGCGATGGAGCGGGCGAAGAGGGGAGGAAAGATGGGCTCATCAGAGGAGGACTTGACCAGGACGGCAGACTTCACCAACAGGGCAAAGATCACGCTGGGGGCGGCGAGAGCTGGGATGTTCCCGGAGAGGATATGGGTGGTGAGCCTCGGACCATAAGCCCTGCTCCTCCCAAACTTGCGGGGGCGGAAGGTGTCCAGGAAGAGGGGATCACCAAGCTCTTCCTCCAGGACCTGTAGAAGATGATCCTTCCGGTAGCCCTCCAGGATGGCTGGAAGACCATGGGTGATCATCTCAGAGGAGAGGTGGGTGGCGGCGGGTAAGGCTTCTTCCGCCACCCTTCTCAAAGGAGAGGTGGGGTCAAGCCAGAGGGCGATGACCTGATCGAGGGAGGAAAGGATCGTGTGGATCGGACGATGGGCCAGGTACCGATCCCTGGCCTCGGTAATGGCCTCAATCGCCTTCTCGAGCTGCCCAGGGGTGAGAATCGCTGTTTCTACGACGATCTCGCCAAAGTCAAGGCGGGCCACCTCGTCGGCGTTCACGGAGGGGGGGAGGAAGGCACCTGGGATGATCATCGAAGGGTCAACAGCTCCTCCAGCGCCAAGGAACAGCCCCGGGCCTCGGCCCCCCTGGCCCTTCCGACCACCTCGAACCCGGACCCGATCCGGCGCCCCAGATCCTCGGTCTGGATCGCCATCACCGACCCGGCGTTGGCCAGGTCGTAGTGCCGGAGGAGCCCGATTTCCCCTGGTGGGACCTCTTCCAGAAGCTCTGGGTCCAGGACGACCGTTCGGACCCAGGGCGGGCCGACCTTGTAGCGGGGCTCGTGGACCCCCAGGACATGATTCCTGAGGCTATTGTCATAGAACTGAGAGCCCATCTCCGTCATGCCGTATTCGTTCACGACGAAGGTATCCGGGATCCCCAGAAGCTCCCGGCAGAGACGGTACAGCTCGTCCGCTGAAATCTCCCGTGACCGTCCCTTGGAGCCACCCGTGTCCATGACCCGACTTCCTGGGGGAAGGTGAAAGCGAAGGCTCTGCTCCAGGCAACGGTCGAAAAAATGAACGAAGCTAAACGTTGCCCCCAACAGGAAAAGGGGTTCCCCCGTCTCCGAGGCATTGGTCAGCCCGGTGATGAGCCGCTCGAACTGGAGCCCCTCCTCGCCGACGAAATACCCGCTTCCCGACGCCCCCAATTCTTTCCTCACGACCTCCAGCATGTGGACCAGGGAAGAGTCAGGCATGATTTCAGGAGGGGGCGTCAGGATCACCATCCGAAGCTTCGCCCTGTCGGGCAGGAGAAAAGTCTTGAAGGTGAAAAGAAGGGAGGCCTGGTACAGTTCCAACCGGGGGAAACCGTGCCGACCCCGTTTCTCAGCCCCTTGGGTGGTCCCGCTGGTGAGGAAGACCTTTTCAGGAGGGCCGCAGAGGAGATCCAGCTCCTTGAAGGCCGATGTGGGAACGGCGGGGATCTCTTTCCAGTGGGCCACCCTGCTCGGCGTCTTCTCCCTCTTCTCGCAATAGCGCCGGTACGGCTCGTTCTGCCGGAATTGGTAGTCGAAGACCTTTACGGCCAGATCTGCAAACGATCCTTCGTGAGGGTCTGAGAGAAACGCGAGAACCTCTTCAAACAGCGCGTGTCCCACCACCACACCCCGATTCGATGTTCGATATTCGATGCTCGATGTTCAAGACACCAAACGCCAGACTCCAGTAATCTCTAACATCCAACATCGAACACCGAACATCGGATTTCCAACTACACTCCTCTCACGTCGGGGCCCCAGATGAGTTTGTGGAGCTGAAGCTGCATCCGCACAGGAAGATGGTCCTTGAGGATCCACTCGACCAACTCCTTCGGGTCCAGTTGACCGAAGACGGGGGAGAAAAGGACCTGACACCGCCGGGGCAGATCGTATTCTTCCAGGACCTCTTTTGCCCAGAGATAATCCCGGTAGTCGGCAATGACAAACTTGACCTCATCCTTCGGCGAGAGATACATGATGTTCTCGAACCGGTTCCGGTGCACCTCCCCGCTCCCCGGGCACTTCAGATCCATGATCTTGACGACACCCCTCGACACCCGGCTGACGTCGAGGGCCCCGCTCGTTTCCAGGAGAACCTCGTAGCCCTCCGCCAAGAGACGTTCCATGAGAGGATACACGTCTTTCTGGGCCAGGGGTTCGCCGCCCGTGATCTCCACCAGGCGACAATCGTATTGTTTAACGGCTTCCAAGACTCTGTCTATCGTCATCCTCTCGCCTTCGTAGAAACTGTACTCCGAATCGCACCACAGGCACCGAAGGGGACAGCCAGTAAGCCTGACGAGAATACAGGGGCGTCCCATGTAGGACGATTCGCCCTGGATGCTGTAGAAGATCTCATTGATAACCATGAAACCACATCTGACCGGAGGGACAGGGCTTGCCCGCCTGATCAAAGGGCGCGGCAAGCAGCGCCCCTACATGCCGATCTTCGTGAGGCCCGGGGGAAGCTGGAAGGCGTCGTCCTTCAAAGGCCCAAGCCGAAGGTTTGTGATCTCACCCGTGAGGTGAAAGAGGACCCCGGAGGAAGCCGCCCCGGCCGGCCCGGAGAGGACCTGCTCCCATTTCATGGGGAAGCCTCTGAGCTTCCGCTGCTCTTGCCCCAGGCGGAGGGTGGCCAGGCTGAACTTGGCGAAGAGATCGCTCCTCCGCTCGAAGATCCGCATCTGACGCTCCAGGAGTGCTCCGTCCTCCCCGGATCGTTCGGCTATCTTCTGATCGAGGGTCCGGATCTCCTTGGACCAGTCCGTCTCGTCGGTCACCCAGAGGTCCCAGGTCACGGTATAGACCTGGAGTCCTCCCCCCCGGGGAGATTCAGCCTCTACCTCGGCGGTCAAGAGGTAACGCCGGCACTCATAGCCGCTGAGCGGCTTCGTCTCCCCCGTCGGCTTGACGGAAACCCGAAGGGGGCGGGTCACTCCCTCGGGCACGGTCTTCAAGGCGTCCTCCGCCGAGGCGATCTCCCTTGTCTTTCTGGTGAGCTCGTCGGCGAAGCCCTCCTCCGTATAGGTCCCTGTCTTCACATCCACATCGCTCGTTACCCCTTCGTCAAGGCGTTGGAGGATCACCCGGTGTAGCTCCCTGGCGTAGCGTGTCCCCCTCCTGGTCGTGACCGTGCGGGTGGCCACGAGCTCCTCCCTCCGCATGGCATCCTTCAAGGAAACGGTCTGGTGTTGTTCGATCTCGATGGCCCCCCTCACCAGGGCGTCCTTGATCCGAATATCGCTCTCATAGAGGACATCCGCCAAGAGGACATCGGCCTTCAAGAGGGTCAAGCAGAAGAGTCCCCCCAGGACCAACCACCTTCCCATGTGTCTCATCCTGTCCCTCTCTAGAGCTGGAGCCCGTATTTCTCCAGGATCGTCCCCTTCACCCGCTCCAGGTTTGCCAGGGCCTTGTTATAGTCGGTGATGGCGGCAATCTCCCGGGCCTGGGCCTCAACGAGATCCCGTTGGATCCGGAGGACGTTAAAGGTCGTCGTGACCCCGGCCTCCAACCGCTTCTGCTCCACCCGAAGCTCCTCCTCGGCCAACCTACGCCCCGCCCCGCTGGCGATCACCACCTCCGCCGCTGCCTGGATCCGGCGCACCGCTTCCCGGACCTCCGAGGTGATGGTCCGGTCGAGGTTCTGAAGGGCCACCCTCGCTTGATCGGCCCCCAGCTTTGCCCTGAGGAGCTCGGCCCTGGCGGCCCGGTTCCCGATGGGCACCTCGAATACAAGGCCGGCGACGTAATTGTAGCCCGGGCTCTCATATTGATGCTCCAAGAGGTCCAGCCCGACTCCCCCCTGGAAGTTGAGCTTCGGCAGGAGCTGGTTCTTGGCGAGCCGGAAGTTCAGGTCTGTATTGGCCACATTGAGCTCGGCCTGCTTCCGCTCGGGCCGTCTCTCCAACGCCTCCCGGATATTCTCGACCAAGCTGACTTCCGCGATCTCGAAGGGGGGCTTATCCGTCGGGGAGATGCCCAAATCCCAGACCCGGTCCCCACCGGCAGGGTTCAGGATGAGCTTTAACCGATCCTCGGCGTCCTTCACCCCCTTCTGGGCGGCAATCACGTCCTGCAACCGGGCCGCGACCTCAGCCTCGGCCGACGTCACCTCCACGGGGGCAGCCACCCCCGCCTTCACCCGGGCCTTATTGAGATTGACCAGCTCCTGGGCCACCTTGTAGGAGTGCCGCTGCACCTTGAGCCTATCGATGGCGGCTACCAAATCCCAGTAGGCCACCTGGGCGCTGGTGATGACATCGTTCGCCCTGGCCCGGAGCTGCTCCTGCGAGATCCCCAGGTTGTTCCTGGCGAGGTTGATCCTCGTCCGGTTCACGTCGATCCCGAAATTCTTGAGGAGCGGCTGGTCCAACGTCAACCCGACGGTGGACTGGGTCGCCGGGTCGAAGGAGAAAACGACTGGCGGCGGGTTGAGGTTGGTCCGGTTATCGTTCACCCGAACCTCATAGCTCGTTCCTGTGGGTAGGAGCTGCTTGACACCCACATTGGCGTTCCACTGGTCCTGGCGGGTATCCGGCTTGGACAGGATGCTGAAGGTCACGTTGGACGACACGCTCTTGCCCCCGTTCACCTCGGCGAAGGTGCTGGGGTCGAAGGTCGCCTGTTCCCTGACGACCTCGGCCTCCCTGATTTGGGGGTTAAAGCCTTCGATGGCGATATCCAGGTTGTTCATAAGGGCCAGTTGGAGGGCCTCCTTGAGCGAGAGGGAGATGAACCCCGGTCCCGCCAGCTCCTCGATCTTTGGCTCGGCCTGGGCGAGGCGCGAGGAAGGAACACCCCGGACGGTCCCCTTCAAGCCATCGGCAGGCCTCCCTGGGGCGACTTGCGCCTCGGCCGAGGAGCCCAGCATGATGAGAGGGATGGCACAACAGCCGATGATCACCTTCCACGACGAACCCCGCATCGTTCCTCCTTTCCACGCCATTCGGCGGTGCCGCGTATCATCCTAAGCGGTCCGGGATGGACTTTCGCCTAAATGATGCACCGCACAGTAAGGCCACCGAAAGAGAAAGCCGCCCATCCGAGGACAGGGTGGCTCACAAAGATCACATAAGGATACTCCCCGCATCTCCACACTGTCAAGCCTGACGCGGTGTCGTACTGTACTTCTCGCGTCGCCGGTGCGCGGGAATGCCAAGGGGTTCCTTGATTTTAGGGCCGAGGGATGGACGAGAGAGGCTCACCTCGCTCAGGCTGATCCCTTCCGCTCAGGTAGGACCCGATGGACACGGAGCCACCTTCCGAGTTTTTGCCAGGCCGAGGCGACGGAGGCCTGGAAGGATTCCATATACAGGTAGACGACCGGGGTGATGTAGAGGGTCAGGAG